>NZ_KV818036.1:180481-301499 GCF_001814835.1 Streptococcus sp. HMSC072D07 | reverse complement strand
TAGTTTGCTCTTTGATTTTCATTGAGTATAAGGAGGAAATCATGTACCATATAAAAGAAGCTGCGCAGCTTTCAGGAGTCTCTGTCAAGACCCTGCACCACTACGATAAGATAGGACTCTTGGTCCCCTTAAAGTCGGAAAACGGCTATCGAACCTACAGTCAAGAGGATTTGGAACGCCTTCAGGTCATTCTGTATTATAAATATCTAGGCTTTTCTTTAGATAAAATAGCAGAGCTGTTAAAAGGAGAATCATCAGATTTATTGCCCCATTTGACTAGGCAGTTGGACTATCTAACTCGAGAAAGGCAACATCTGGATACCTTGATTTCCACCTTGCAAAAAACCATTCAAGAACAAAAAGGAGAAATAAAAATGACGATTGAGGAAAAATTCACTGGATTTAGCTATCAAGATCATCAAAAATACCACCAAGAGGCGGTAGAGAAATATGGACAAGAAGTCATGGACCAAGCTCTTGAGCGCCAAAAAGGTCGCGAAGACGAGTCTACGGCCGCCTTTAACCAAGTCTTTCAAGCCTTGGCTCAAAATCTTCAAGATGGTCTGCCTGCAACAGCAGCTGAAAACCAAGAAGAGGCAGCTAAACTCTGGCAAGCTATTCGTACTTATGGATTTGACTGCTCTATTGAAGTCTTCGGCCATATCGGTAAAGGATACGTCTACAACCCAGAGTTTAAGGAAAACATTGACAAATTTGGACCTGGAACAGCTCAATACACATCAGATGTCATTGCTGCTTACGTTCGGACACAGACAAAATAAAAATCAGCGGAGTTACCTCTGCTGATTTTTTCTGGTTTCAAGTACTATTTGGTTAATAGTTTTTCAACTACGTTTAACTTTCGCATGGTCAGAACCACGCCAAACAATTTTTCAAGATAGTTGGTATTGAGCTTTTTTTGTTTTGCAGTTCTAGGAAGATAGAGGTAGAGACAGTAATCGCCTACACAGATTTCTTCCTCGCCGTAGTCAGTTTTCAATTTTTCTAGTGGCAGACTTTGGATAAGTCCTTGATAAAGAATTACATGCACACGATCATGAAGGTAGTCTTCTTTAAATGGATTCTCATGAACAATCTTTTCAAAATCGTTCTTATTCTTGATAACCATTTTTAAGTCGGCCCCAATTTTTTCCTTTATCAAAGTATGAACGCGTTCTCGTATTTCTTCTAAATCTGAGTCACTCTCAAGAATGATATTCCCACTTTGAATATAGGTTCGAACGTGTTGAAAACCAGCTTCTGTCAAAATATCTACCAAATAAGACATTTTCGGGATAGCATTTTTTCCATTAGGAGTAACGCCTCTTAGTAAAATAATATGTTCCAAAGGACTTCCTTTCTTATTTGGTATTTATTGGATTGGAGCCTGCCACCCAGCCGGTGCAGAGGGCAGAAGTGATGTTAAAGCCACCCGTGTGGGCGTTGATATCCAGTACCTCGCCAGCAAAGTGGAGGCCAGGGACTAGCTTACTTTCGAGGGTTTTGGGATTGATTTCCTTGAGACTGACACCGCCTTTGGTGACAAAGGACTTGGCAAGAGACATTTTTCCAGTTACAGGGATTTTGAGAGCCTTGATGGACTGGAGAAGTTGTTCGCGTTCCTTTTCAGTCAGTTGTTTGACTTTTTCAGGATAGCCTTGCACCAAAAATTCTGCCAAGCGTTCTGGAAGCAAAGTTTTTAAAGCATTTTTCAAGGATTTTTCACGGTTTTCTTCTAGAAATGCCACCAAGTCCTTTTCAGAAAGTTGAGGTAAGACATCCAAAGAAAGGACTTCACCTCCCTTGACAAAGCTAGACATGCGTAGGGCAGCAGGACCTGACAAACCAAAGTGGGTAAAGAGCAGATCGTGAGTGATGACATGCTTACCATAGCTTAAGGTCACATCGTCTAGTGAAATCCCTTGAAGCGCTTTGTGTGGAAAATCAGTCAACAATGGGCTCTCAGCAGCTTCAAGCTCAGTAATGGTATGTTTAAAATGGCGGGCGATCTCATGCCCAAAACCAGTAGAACCAGTAGAAGGATAGGATTTACCACCAGTTGTAACAATCAGTTTATTACAAGTGAAGGTTTGGTCTGCGGACTTAAGGACAAACTGGTCGTCTATCTTTTTAACCGAAACAATTTCTGTTTGAGTAGCAACTTGACCACCGAGTTCAGTGATTTTCTTTTCTAGTGTCTCGATAATAGTCCGAGACTTGTCACTAGCAGGAAAGACGCGTCCGTGGTCCTCGACCTTGAGTTTAACACCATTTTCCGTAAAAAAGTTGATGATATCATGGTTATCAAACTGGGAGAAGACACTGTAAAGAAACCGCCCGTTACCAGGGATGCCAGCTAATAGGTCATCTAAAGTTCCATTGTTGGTCACATTACAACGACCACCGCCCGTTCCAGCTAATTTTTTCCCAAGTTTTCGATTTTTTTCGATGAGTAGAGTTTTCTGACCATAAAAGCTACTGGAAATGGTAGCCATCATACCTGCAGGTCCTCCACCAATGACAATAGTATCAAAATGTTTCATAGCTCTATTGTACCACAAAAAACAAGAGATGCTTGACATCTCTTGTTGCTCATAATCTTAGTTGATTTCATATCCCATCAACAAACCGCCATCTTCTGCATAGAAACTGCAGAGACCAGATGTCGGGATGATTTTGATATCCGCTTGTGGGAAGGTTTCCAGCAAGCGTTCTGACAATTGCTGACAGAATTTTTCATTGCTGCGATGAGCCATGACGATACGGCCACCAGCGTAGCCAGCCTTGATGAGTTCTTCATAGGCTGCTTGAAGGGATTTTTTTGGTCCACGCGCTTTTTGGAGTAGTTCTAGGGTTCCAGTTTCACTTGCTTCCCCAACCATACGGATGTTGAGAAGACCGACAACTGTACCGATCAGCTTGCTTAAACGACCATTTTTTACCAAGTTATCAACCTTAGCGAGTACAAAAAGCAACTTCGTTTTTTCTTGGTAGGCTGTAATAGCTTCAACAATTTCCTCATAAGAAAGTCCTTGATCAATCAAGCTATTGATTTTCTCGACAATCAAGTCAACCTCACCACCTGCAGACAATGTATCGATCACATGAATCTGAGTGTCAGGGTGTTCTTCCAGATAGATATTCTTAGCGAGCTGTGCACTATTATGGCTACCTGAAAGAGTACCAGTGATAGTAACGACAAAGATATGCTTAGCACCTTCAAATGCTCGCAAGTAATCATCAGGGCTAGGACAAGCTGATTTTGAAGCCTCAGAAGTCGCATACATGGTTTCCATCATGTGGTCAATGTCAAGATTGGCATCATCGATAAAGACCTGATCAGCTACTTGAATGGTTAAAGGAACACTAACAAATTCCGTATCAATAGCAGGAGTTGCCAGTTGACGATAATCACAACCAGAGTCAGCTACAATCTTCCAAGTCATAGAAATTCTCCATCTTTGTCACTTATACATTGACAAAGGTTCTGTCTTTTTTTACAATTATATCATGAAAGCCCTTGAAACAAAAGTACCACCTCTCTGTTGTCACAAGTAGAAAGAAATTGTTATGTCTGAACGTAAAATATCTGAAAAATCTCTTGAAAATCTCAGAAAATCAAATCAAGAATCCAATTTTTTAACCAGAGAAGCAATCGAGACGGCTCTTTTGCAACTTCTAGAGAAAAAAGACTTGGCCAAGATCAGTATTTCGGAGCTGGTCAAACGTGCGGGCGTCTCTCGTGCCGCCTTCTATCGTAACTATGACTCCAAAGAAGAGATTTTGGAAAGTGTCTTTAAACGCAGTGTCCATAACATTATGGAACAGCTGAGCCACTACGATGTCAAAACCGACCTTTATCTAGTATGGGTTCACCTTTTTCGAGCAGCCAAGAAAGAAGCCAAGGTTATCCAACTTGCTCTGGACTATCATTTGGAAAAGATTTTTGTCCAAGCCATGCAGGAATTTCTAGAAAAATACCACGGGAAATCAAAAGGTGTCAGTAGCTACCTTCATTCCTTTTGGAGCTCTGCCATCGTATCGGTTCTGCTCAAATGGATCAAGGATGGCATGAAGGTTCCAGCTGAAAAGATTGCAGATTTACGCTTGCCATTTTTCAAAAAATAGGGGATAAGGAGAAGACTTATGACAGAAAAAAGACTGGCTTGGGATGAGTACTTTGCAGCCCAGGCTTTACTGATTGCCAATCGTTCGACCTGCAAACGTGCCAAGGTGGGAGCTGTCCTCGTTAAGGACAATAAAGTCATTTCAACAGGCTACAATGGTTCCGTATCAGGAACGGAGCACTGTATTGACCACGAATGTCTGGTCATTGAAGGTCACTGTGTTCGAACCCTTCACGCCGAGGTCAATGCTATTCTCCAAGGGGCTGAGCGAGGGGTTCCCAGAGGATTTACAGCCTATGTGACCCATTTCCCTTGTCTGAACTGCACCAAACAACTGCTACAAGTTGGTTGCAAGCGCGTGGTTTATATCAACCAGTACCGAATGGATGACTATGCCCAGTACCTTTATCAAGAAAAAGGCACCGAGTTAACCCATTTACCATTAGAGACTGTTCAGACGGCTCTTCAAGAGGCAGATTTGATTTAAAAATTAATAAAAATAAATGGTTTAGAAAGCTTTTTAAACCGTTTTTTGATATAATAAGAAGAATAAATTGAAAGAAGGAATTCAGAAAATGGGAAAAATTGAAGTCATTAATCATCCACTCATTCAACACAAATTGTCAATCTTGCGTCGTACAGATACTTCTACAAAAGCTTTTCGTGAACTAGTAGACGAGATTGCAATGTTGATGGGATATGAAGTACTTCGTGATCTTCCACTTGAAGATGTGGAAATCGAAACACCTATCACAAAGACCGTTCAAAAACAATTGGCTGGGAAAAAATTGGCGATTGTCCCAATCTTGCGTGCAGGTATCGGGATGGTAGATGGCCTCTTGAGCTTGGTTCCAGCAGCCAAAGTTGGACACATCGGTATGTACCGTGATGAAGAAACCCTTCAACCAGTTGAATACTTGGTGAAATTGCCTGAGGATATTGACCAACGTCAAATCTTTGTCGTTGATCCAATGTTGGCAACAGGTGGCTCAGCAATCTTGGCAGTAGATTCCCTTAAAAAACGAGGCGCTTCAAATATCAAGTTTGTCTGCCTAGTATCTGCTCCAGAAGGTGTGAAAGCTCTTCAAGAAGCACACCCAGATGTAGAGATCTTTACAGCAGCTTTGGATGAACGCTTGAACGAACACGGTTATATCGTTCCAGGTCTTGGAGATGCTGGAGACCGCTTGTTCGGTACTAAATAAAATTCCAAAGTAAATACTGAAATTAGAAGTTCGTTTTTGACTTGAAAGGAGGTTGAGTTTTTGTTTCTGTTTAGAGAATAGAGCAAAAATTTGACCTTTTTTGACCAAAAAGATATAATAGTTCTGTATTGAGTCGTAAGACTAAGAAAATTCAACATAAAAGGAGAAATGAATGATTCCTGTAGTTATTGAACAAACAAGCCGTGGAGAACGTTCCTATGATATTTACTCTCGTCTTCTGAAAGACCGCATCATCATGCTAACAGGTCCAGTTGAAGACAACATGGCCAACTCCGTTATCGCCCAATTACTCTTCTTGGATGCCCAAGACAGCACAAAAGATATTTACCTTTATGTCAATACACCTGGGGGCTCTGTTTCAGCTGGTTTGGCAATCGTTGATACAATGAACTTTATCAAGGCGGATGTCCAAACAATCGTTATGGGGATGGCTGCATCCATGGGGACTGTCATTGCATCAAGTGGCGCAAAAGGCAAACGTTTCATGCTTCCAAATGCAGAGTACATGATTCACCAACCAATGGGTGGTACAGGTGGTGGTACCCAACAGACAGATATGGCAATCGCTGCAGAGCACTTGCTCAAAACTCGTAAGACTTTGGAGCAAATCCTTGCAGATAACTCTGGTAAATCAGTCGAGCAAATTCATGCAGATGCAGAACGTGATTACTGGATGAGTGCCCAAGAAACGCTTGAATATGGCTTTATTGATGAAATCATGGCCAACAATTCGTTAAGTTAAGCAACCTAGAAAGTAAACTCGACGGAGTTTGCTTTTTTTGGTATAATAGGGGAAGATTTCTTAGAAAGAGGACTCCTCATGTTTGAAAAAACAAATCGATCAGGATTAATCATCTATCTCTACTATAATCGAGATGCAAAAAAACTTCAGGAATACGGTGATATCTGTTACCATTCCAAAAAACATCGTTACTTGCAGCTCTATGTTCCAACTGAGGAGCTAGATGACTTGGTTGAGAGATTAGCTAAGGAAAGATATATCAAGAAAATTAGACGTTGCCATATTCAAGAGCTAGAAACTCCCTTCGTTGGGAATCTCTATCGGACTGAAGAAAACGTTATCATTTAAAAAAGTTAAACAAATACATTGACAATTTTCTGATAATTCGGTATATTCTTAACATACAATTTTTGAAACAACTATAAGGAGATTAAAAATGAAGAAAAAATTTGCCCTATCTTTTGTGGCTCTTGCTAGTGTGGCTCTTCTTGCTGCCTGTGGAGAGGTCAAGTCAGGAGCGTCAAACACAACTGGAAATCCAGTAGACGAAAAAACAATTAAAATCGGTTTTAACTTTGAAGAGACAGGTGCTGTGGCAGCTTATGGTACAGCTGAACAAAAGGGTGCCCAACTTGCTGTAGACGAAATCAACGCTGCAGGTGGAATTGATGGAAAACAAATCGAAGTTGTAGACAAAGACAACAAGTCAGAAACTGCTGAAGCAGCTTCTGTTACTACAAACCTTGTTACCCAATCAAAAGTAGCAGCTATTGTAGGACCTGCGACATCTGGTGCAACTGCTGCAGCTGTAGCTAACGCTACTAAAGCTGGAGTGCCATTGATTTCACCAAGTGCTACTCAAGACGGTTTGACTAAAGGTCAAGATTACCTATTTATCGGAACATTCCAAGATAGCTTCCAAGGGAAGATTATTTCTAACTATGTAACAAACAAATTGAATGCTAAGAAGGTTGTTCTTTATACTGACAACGCTAGTGACTATGCTAAAGGTATTGCTAAATCTTTCCGCGAAGCCTACAAGGGTGAGATTGTAGCAGATGAAACGTTTGTAGCAGGTGATACTGACTTCCAAGCAGCCCTTACTAAAATGAAAGACAAAGAGTTTGACGCTATCGTAGTTCCAGGTTACTACACAGAAGCTGGTAAAATTGTAAACCAAGCTCGTGGTATGGGAATTGATAAGCCAATCATTGGTGGTGATGGGTTTAACGGTGAAGAATTTGTTCAACAAGCAACTGCTGAAAGAGCATCAAACATTTACTTCATCTCTGGATTCTCAACAACAGTTGATGTTTCTGCAAAAGCTAAAGCTTTCCTTGAAGCATACCGTGCTAAATACAACGAAGAGCCTTCAACATTCTCAGCTTTGGCCTATGACTCAGTTTACCTAGTAGCAAATGCTGCAAAAGGTGCTAAAAACTCAGGTGAGATCAAAGACAACCTTGCTAAAACCAAAGATTTTGATGGTGTAACTGGTCAAACAAGCTTTGATGCTGACCACAATACAGTGAAAACTGCTTACATGATGACCATGAACAATGGTAAAGTTGAAGAAGCAGAAGTTGTAAAACCATAACATTAGAATAGTAATTGAAATGGGGAATGAGCCTTTGACTCACTCCCTGTTTCGGTGTTTATGAACTTGTGAAAATAATGAAATTTTCTAAAAAATAAGGATAGAAAAGAGTGAATGCTATGCTCCAACAACTTGTGAATGGTCTAATTCTGGGTAGTGTTTATGCACTTTTGGCTCTGGGTTATACCATGGTTTATGGAATTATCAAACTCATCAACTTCGCCCATGGCGATATATACATGATGGGTGCCTTTATTGGTTACTTTTTGATTAATTCTTTCCAAATGGATTTCTTTTTAGCTTTAATTATTTCAATGGCAGGGACCGCATTGCTTGGTGTTGTGATTGAGTTTCTTGCCTACCGTCCTTTACGACACTCTACACGTATTGCTGTATTGATTACTGCCATCGGAGTGTCTTTCCTACTGGAATACGGAATGGTTTATTTAGTAGGTGCTAATACTCGTGCCTTCCCTCAAGCAATTGAAACAGTCCGCTTTGACTTGGGACCAATTAGCTTGACAAATGTTCAATTGATGATTTTAGCAGTTTCTGTACTCTTGATGGTTTTATTGCAATTGATCGTCCAAAAAACAAAAATGGGGAAAGCCATGCGTGCGGTATCAGTTGATAGTGACGCAGCTCAATTAATGGGAATTAATGTAAATCGTACAATCAGCTTTACCTTTGCTTTGGGTTCAGCCCTTGCTGGTGCAGCAGGTGTCCTCATTGCCCTTTACTACAACTCTCTTGAACCTTTGATGGGTGTGACTCCAGGTCTAAAATCATTCGTTGCGGCCGTACTCGGTGGTATCGGGATTATCCCTGGTGCAGCTCTAGGAGGATTTGTGATTGGCTTGTTGGAAACATTTGCTACTGCCTTCGGTATGTCTGATTTCCGTGATGCCATCGTATATGGAATCTTGCTTTTGATTCTGATTGTTCGACCTGCAGGTATCCTTGGTAAGAATGTGAAAGAGAAGGTGTAAACAATGAAGACAAATCTTAAAGTAAATATTCTCTGGTTATTCCTTCTGTTAGCGGGTTATGGATTGATTAGTGTACTGGTTTCTGCTGGTGTTCTTAATCTATTCCATGTCCAAATTTTAGAACAAATTGGGATTAATATCATCCTTGCAGTAGGCTTGAACTTAATCGTTGGTTTTTCAGGACAATTCTCACTTGGTCATGCAGGTTTTATGGCGATTGGGGCTTATGCAGCAGCGATTATTGGTTCAAAATCACCAACCTATGGTGCCTTCTTTGGAGCGATGGTCTTGGGCGCTTTGATTTCTGGTGCAGTCGCTTTGCTCGTTGGGATTCCAACGCTTCGTTTAAAGGGTGACTACCTGGCTGTTGCGACACTAGGTGTTTCAGAAATCATTCGTATCTTTATCATTAATGGTGGTAGTTTGACCAACGGTGCTGCTGGTATCTTGGGTATTCCAAACTTTACCAACTGGCAAATGGTTTATCTATTTGTGGTGATCACAACTATTGCAACTCTCAATTTCTTACGTAGTCCAATTGGACGCTCTACTCTATCTGTTCGTGAGGATGAGATTGCTGCAGAGTCTGTTGGGGTAAACACCACAAAGATCAAGATTATCGCTTTTGTCTTTGGAGCCATTACAGCAAGTATTGCTGGTTCACTTCAGGCTGGTTTTATCGGATCTGTTGTCCCAAAAGATTACACCTTTATTAATTCCATCAACGTGTTGATTATCGTTGTATTTGGTGGACTTGGATCCATTACTGGTACCATCGTTTCAGCGATTGTTTTAGGAATTTTAAATATGCTCCTTCAGGATGTAGCAAGCGTACGTATGATTATCTACGCTTTGGCTCTTGTATTGGTCATGATTTTCAGACCAGGTGGACTTCTTGGGACATGGGAATTGAGTCTATCACGTTTCTTTAAAAAATCGAAGAAGGAGGGACAAAACTAATGGCATTACTTGAAGTTAAACAGTTAACCAAACATTTTGGCGGTCTAACAGCTGTTGGAGATGTCACTCTTGAATTGAACGAGGGAGAATTGGTTGGTCTGATTGGACCAAACGGGGCTGGTAAAACAACCCTTTTCAATCTCTTGACCGGCGTTTATGAACCAAGCGAAGGTACTGTGACACTAGATGGACATCTCCTAAATGGGAAAACTCCCTATAAGATTGCCTCACTTGGTCTCAGTCGTACTTTCCAAAATATTCGTTTGTTCAAGGAATTGACAGTTTTGGAAAATGTTTTGATTGCATTTAGTAATCATCATAAACAACATGTCCTTGCGAGCTTTCTACGTCTACCAGCTTTTTATAAGAATGAGGAAGAATTAAAAAGCAAAGCTTTGGACTTGCTGAAGATTTTTGATTTGGATGGCGACGCAGATACTCTTGCGAAGAATCTTGCCTATGGCCAACAACGTCGATTAGAAATCGTTCGTGCTCTGGCAACTGAACCTAAAATCCTCTTTTTGGATGAACCTGCAGCTGGTATGAATCCACAAGAAACAGCTGAATTGACAGAATTGATCCGTCGTATCAAAGATGAATTTAAAATTACCATCATGCTCATCGAACATGACATGAATTTGGTTATGGAAGTCACTGAGCGTATCTATGTTCTTGAATATGGTCGTTTGATTGCTCATGGGACTCCGGATGAGATCAAGAACAACAAACGCGTTATCGAAGCTTATCTAGGAGGTGAAGCCTGATGTCTATGTTAAAAGTTGAAAACCTCTCTGTGCATTACGGTATGATCCAAGCAGTTCGTGATGTAAGTTTCGAGGTTAATGAAGGTGAAGTTGTTTCCCTTATCGGTGCCAATGGTGCCGGTAAAACAACCATTCTTCGTACCCTTTCAGGTTTGGTTCGTCCAAGTGCTGGTAAAATTGAGTTTTTGGGAAAAGAAATTCAAAAGTTGCCTGCACAAAAAATCGTGGCAGGTGGCCTTTCACAAGTCCCTGAGGGACGCCATGTTTTCCCAGGTTTGACTGTTATGGAAAACTTAGAAATGGGAGCCTTTTTAAAGAAAAATCGTGAAGAAAATCAAGCTAACTTGAAAAAAGTTTTCTCACGCTTCCCACGTCTTGAAGAGCGTAAAAACCAAGATGCGGCAACTCTTTCAGGTGGTGAACAGCAGATGCTGGCTATGGGACGCGCTCTCATGTCTACACCTAAGCTCCTTCTCTTGGATGAGCCGTCAATGGGACTTGCCCCGATCTTTATCCAAGAAATTTTCGATATCATTCAAGATATTCAGAAGCAAGGAACAACGGTTCTCCTAATTGAACAGAACGCTAACAAGGCCCTTGCTATCTCTGACCGAGGTTATGTACTTGAAACAGGCAAGATCGTCCTATCAGGAACAGGAAAAGAACTCGCAGCATCAGATGAAGTCAGAAAAGCATATCTAGGTGGCTAAAAAGGTCCCGGGGACCTTTTTAGTCGGTAGATAAGGATTGCGCACGCAATCCCTCTATAGTCCGGGGGACCTTTTTAGTCGGCAGATAAGGATTGCGCACGCAATCTCTCTATAGTCTGGGGGACCTTTTTAGTCGGCAGATAAGGATTGCAATCAAGCGAAACCTAATACGACTACTTATCAAAAATATAAAATATTTCAGGGCTCCTGAATAAGGAGCTCTTTTATTTATATGTTTTTGAGGAAAGGGAATAAGGCCTTAATTTTTACTCATTCTTTCCCTATTTGAATTGACAGTCATTTTTGTTCATATTATAATATGGGTAAGAAAAAATTGAACAGGAGGACTGAGAATGGTAACAGAAAAACAATTTAAACTTTTGCGTTTTATGTTGATACATAAAGAAAAGACATTTACTCAGCGACAGTTAGCTGAAGAGTTAGACCTATCTTTAGGAACAATCAACACATTATTGAAAAAACTGAAAGAAGAGAAGTGGCTTGATGAGGAACTTCACTTAACTGAACTAGGCCAAAAAGTTTTAGAACCCTATCGAGTAGAAAATGCCATTATAATGGCTGCTGGCATGAGTAGTCGTTTTGCTCCTTTGTCTTATGAGATTCCAAAAGGATTGCTTCAAGTCAAGGGGGAACGCTTGATTGAGAGGGAAATCAGACAGTTGCAAGAAGCAGGAATAGAAGATATAACTGTTATTGTAGGCTACCTACAAGAAAAAATGTTCTATCTTGCAGAGAAGTTTGGTATAAAAATTGTAGTAAATAATGATTACTACAAATATAATAACTGTTCGTCTCTTATGTTGGTTAAAAATCAACTTTCCAACACGTATATTTGTTCATCAGATAATTATTTTGTGGAAAATCCTTTTGAGCAATATATTTATAGAGGTTACTACTCGACGATATTTGCAGAAGGTCAAACGGACGAATATTGTGCTATAGAGGATTCGAATCGCACCATCATTGATATCCAGATTGGTGGAGAAAATACTTGGGCTATGGTGGGGCACGTTTATTTCGACCGTGCATTTAGTGAGAAATTCAAGGAAATTTTAGAAAACGAGTTTAAGCACGAACCTTATCGGGAACAGCTTTGGGAGGATTATTATAGTCGGCATGTCAAGGAACTCCTTTTAGAAGCCCGCCACTATTCAGCGGATATTGTTAAAGAATTCGACTCTCTAGATGAACTCCGTCAATTTGATGAACGTTATTTGGTAAATGCAGACTCAGCTATTATCGATAATATCTGTAAGACATTAAAGTGTGTGGCTTCAGATATTGTCAATATCAAACCTCTAAAAGATGGGTTAACCAACACATCATTTTCATTTGACTGTCTAGGAAAAAGATATGTTTACCGTCATCCGGGCAGGGGAACGGAAAATTATATCGACCGAGCTAGTGAAGCAGCTTCTTTGGAAATTGCTGCAAAATTAAAGATTGACCGTACCTTCGTAGCTATGAACAAGGATGAGGGCTGGAAAATTTCAGAATTTATTCCCAATGCTAAGCAACTGGATTATGATAATTGGGATGATGTGGCACAAGCAATGGACCTCCTGAGACGGTTACACCAATCTGGAGAAAAAACGGAACATTCCTTTGACCAGTTTGAGGGAATTATTGATTTTAGAGAAAAATTGAAAGCTAGAAATCGATTTGAATTTGATGGCCTTGAGGAATTGGATGAAACTGTTTCACTTCTCAAAAATCATTTACAGAATGATCCCAAACAGGTTGTCCTTTGTCATGGAGATTCCTATAGTCCTAATTTTTTGTTAAATGAAGCAGGCGAAATGAGCTTGATTGATTGGGAATATTCTGGAATGGGAGAGCCAGCAGGAGATTTGGGGACCTTTATCGCGTGTTCCAATTATACTGTAGCAGATGCTGAAAAAGTACTGGAATTGTATCTACAAGAAGTACCAGATAAGAAAACCGAACGTCACTATTTGGCTTATGTAGCAGTAACCTCATATTATTGGTTCTTGTGGGCTTTGTTCCAGGAGAGTGTCGGAAAACCAGTCGGTGAGTTTCTCTACATCTGGTATCGCTATACCAAACAATATGGACAACTGGCCCTTGACTTGTATTTGGAGGAGAACTGAGATGAAAACGACATCCGAAATTGAAGATTTAGTAGCAACTGAAACAAAGAGAAGATTGGAAGAAATGGAGTCACCAAACTACGAGTTTGTTCAACCCTTCCTAAAAAGTGATTTCATTTTAATCATCTCCATAGTCCTAATCAACCTTATTTTGATTATCTTAGCAATGACGGGAGGAATTCAATAACATGTCTAAAATGAATGACTATATCCAACAAGAAACCATAACCGGAATTGTTCCCATGACCAATAAGGATCGTCAGTATTCTTTCTGGGATCTCTTTCTATCGACAAGTGGTTTTGCCATTGCTACTTGGTGTTATACCCAAGGAGCCTATGTAGCTCAATATTTGACCTTTAATCAAATGTTGATAAATATTTTTAGCTTTAACATTATCTGGGTCTTTATTGAATGTCTTCCTATTTTGTTTGCGGTTAAGTATGGAATTGATTTGTGGATTTGGTTGAGAGCTGTTCTAGGAAAAAGAGGTGTAGCCCTGTTATCAACCATTATTAGCTTGGCTAACTTTGGATGGTATGCTGTTGCGGCCAATCTTTTTGCTAGTTCCATGATCCATTTGGCAAATAATTTTGGTCTTGGTTTGGACAAGGGAGTATGGGCGCCTATTCTTGGTACCCTCTGTGTTCTGCTTGGAACTCTCATTGCTCTTGGAGGCCCAGAAGTGATTAAATGGACCAATCGCTTCTTGGTTATCGCCTTATTGATTGTCGGTCTGATTATCGTTGGAATCTGCTTTGTCGCCGTTCCTATAACGGATATTATGAATATCCAGCCTGCCACTCAAGGAGATTTAACGCCATTAGAACGCTTCATGCTCTCCGGAGAAGGAAATGTTGCCTTTGCCTTCTCTTGGTCTACACAAGCATTGGTCTTGCCACGTTTGGCAAAATCAGAACGCAGTGGTTATTGGGCTACAGCCTTATCATACGGAGTTGTGGCTCCATTCTTCGTTGCGACAGGTGGAGTCATGGCTCTAGCCATGTTTGTCAAAACAGGCGTGTATGAAAGTGATCCAACAACCATGCTATCAACTCTAAGCACCCCAGCCTTTGCTCTCTTAAGTCTACTACTAGTAGCCTTTGCCAATATTGGAACCCAGGGAACAGGATCATACGTGAACTGTATGATTGTCAAAAGTGGGATGCCCAAAGTAAGCTATAAACTAATGGTTTGGATTGCCATGGTTTACGTGAGTCTACTCACTATCTGGGGAGGAGTAGAAGAGTATTTCGGATCCTTCATCTCCCTAGCTGCCTATATTCAGGGGCCAATTATTGGTATGATTGTTGTCGACTATTTTATCTTAAGAAAACGAAAACTCGACTTGCGTTCAGCCTATTTCCTTGAAGGGCATGACGCCTACGAGTTTACTAAAGGATTTAACTTAGTTGGCTTGTCTTGCGTATTTATCTCCTTATTGGTAGCGGTACTTTTTGTCTACAACCCTGTAACTGCACAAATTCAAAGTCCAATATTTTTAATCACAACGGGTAGCGGATTTACTGCGCTATTTGGCGGTCTACTATACTGGTTAGCTAGTCTTAGCCCTCTAAAACGTTATATGATAAAAGATCGAGACACTATTACGATTTAAGAAGAGAGGGGACTACGGTTCCCTTTTAACTTACACTGGCATTTTATGCAAACTTCTCAGATTATTCAAAATCTTGAAAAAGAGATGAAAGCGTTTGATAGATTTTCTAAGAAAGTGTATAATAAAAGTAGCAATAATATAGAAGGAGAAGTCTCATGGCAGTTAAAGATTTCATGACCCGTAAGGTAGTTTATATCAGTCCAGATACGACTGTAGCACACGCAGCAGATTTGATGCGCGAGCAAGGTTTGCACCGTTTACCTGTTATCGAAAACGATCAATTAGTCGGATTAGTAACAGAAGGAACCATTGCGGAAGCCAGCCCATCTAAAGCAACCAGTCTCTCTATCTACGAGATGAATTATCTTCTGAATAAAACCAAAGTAAAAGATGTAATGATTCGAGATGTCGTGACTGTTTCTGGCTATGCTAGTCTAGAAGATGCGACCTACCTGATGCTGAAAAATAAAATTGGGATATTACCAGTCGTAGACAATCATCAGGTCTACGGCGTCATTACAGACCGCGATGTTTTTCAGGCTTTCTTGGAAATCGCTGGATACGGAGAAGAGGGGATTCGCGTTCGTTTCATTACAGAAAATGAAGTCGGAGTACTGGGAAAAATTGTAGCTCTAATTGTAGAAGAGGATTTAAATATTTCCCATACTGTTAATATTCCACGTAAGGATGGCAAGGTTGTCATCGAAGTTCAAATTGATGGAAAAATCGATTTGACTGCATTAAAGGATAAGTTTGAAAAAGAAGGAATTCAAGTGGAGGAGATCACTCATACCTCTGCCAAAGTCCTTTAAACCAGAGGCTTTAGAGCCTCTTTTCTTCTGTCATCAAAAGCGGTGAAAAGCAAAATATGGAAAGAAATGAGAGATTATGGTATAATAAAACGATATGAAAAGGAGTATCTATGGACATTTCAGAAATTCGTCAAAAAATTGACGCAAATCGTGAAAAATTATCTTCTTTTAGGGGGTCTCTTTGACCTCGAAGGCTTAGAGGAAGAGATTGCCATCTTGGAAAACAAGATGACAGAACCTGATTTTTGGAACGATAATATCGCGGCCCAAAAAACGTCGCAAGAATTGAATGAATTAAAAAACACCTACAACACCTTCCGTAAAATGGAAGAGTTGCAGGATGAAGTTGAGATTTTATTGGACTTTTTAGCAGAAGACGAGTCAGTCCATGATGAACTGGTCGAACAGTTGACGGAATTGGATAAGATGATGACCAGCTACGAGATGACCCTTCTCTTGTCAGAACCTTATGACCATAATAATGCAATCTTGGAAATCCATCCAGGATCTGGTGGTACTGAGGCACAGGACTGGGGCGATATGTTGCTTCGTATGTATACTCGTTATGGAAATGCCAAAGGCTTTAAAGTAGAAGTCTTGGATTACCAGGCTGGTGATGAAGCAGGTATCAAGTCTGTTACCTTGTCTTTTGAAGGACCTAATGCTTATGGCCTACTTAAATCAGAAATGGGTGTTCACCGTTTGGTCCGTATTTCGCCATTTGACTCTGCCAAACGTCGCCATACTTCATTTACATCCGTAGAGGTTATGCCTGAGTTGGATGATACCATCGAAGTGGAGATTCGTGAAGATGATATCAAAATGGATACCTTCCGTTCAGGTGGTGCTGGTGGACAGAACGTCAATAAGGTTTCAACAGGTGTGCGTTTGACACACATTCCTACGGGAACTGTCGTCCAATCAACGGTCGATCGTACCCAGTATGGAAATAGAGATCGTGCCATGAAGATGTTGCAGGCTAAGCTCTATCAAATGGAGCAAGAAAAGAAAGCTGCGGAAGTTGATTCCCTTAAAGGTGAGAAAAAAGAAATCACATGGGGAAGCCAAATCCGTTCATATGTTTTCACGCCTTATACTATGGTAAAAGATCACCGTACAAGCTTTGAAGTTGCTCAGGTAGATAAGGTGATGGATGGAGACCTTGATGGTTTCATCGATGCCTACCTTAAGTGGCGAATCAGCTAAGATAGAAAGGAACTCATATGTCAATCATTGAAATGAGAGATGTTGTCAAAAAGTATGACAATGGAACGACTGCCCTGCGAGGTGTATCTGTTACCATTGAACCAGGAGAGTTTGCCTATATCGTAGGACCTTCTGGGGCAGGTAAGTCAACCTTTATTCGAGCTTTATACCGAGAAGTAAAGATCGAAAAAGGAAGCCTAACAGTTGCAGGCTTTAATTTAGTTAAAATTAAGAAGAAAGATGTCCCACTGCTACGTCGTAGTGTCGGGGTAGTCTTTCAGGATTACAAACTCTTGCCTAAGAAGACTGTTTATGAGAATATTGCCTATGCAATGGAAGTAATCGGTGAGAGCCGTCGCAACATCAAAAAACGTGTTATGGAAGTATTGGACCTGGTTGGTTTGAAACATAAGGTTCGCTCTTTCCCTAATGAACTCTCAGGTGGAGAGCAGCAACGGATTGCGATTGCTCGCGCGATTGTCAACAATCCTAAGGTATTGATTGCCGATGAGCCAACAGGAAACTTGGACCCAGATAATTCATGGGAAATTATGAATCTGTTGGAACGCATCAATCTCCAAGGTACTACTGTTTTGATGGCGACTCACAATAGCCAGATTGTAAATACCTTGCGCCACCGTGTCATTGCCATTGAAAATGGCCGTGTCGTTCGTGACGAAGCTAAAGGAGAATATGGATACGATGATTAGTAGATTTTTTCGCCATTTATTTGAATCATTAAAAAGTTTAAAACGAAATGGCTGGATGACAGTAGCAGCAGTAAGTTCGGTTATGATTACCTTAACACTCGTTGCCCTGTTTGCATCTGTAATTTTTAATACAGCGAAACTGGCTACCGATATTGAAAACAACGTTCGGGTCATGGTATACATTCGTAAAGATGTAGCTGATAACAGTGAGACGATTGTAAAAGAAGGTCAGACAGTTACCAACAATGACTACCACAAGGTCTATGATGCTTTGAAAGCTATACCTGCTGTTAAGAGTGTTACCTTCTCAAGTAAAGAAGAACAGTACGAAAAACTGACGGAAACAATGGGTGACGATTGGAAGGTCTTTGAAGGGGATGCAAACCCTCTCTATGATGCTTATATCGTTGATACAAATTCTCCGAGTGATGTTAAAACGGTAGCTGAAGAAGCTAAGAAAATTGAGGGAGTATCAGAGGTTCAAGATGGTGGAGCCAACACTCAACGACTTTTTGAACTAGCTTCCTTTATCCGTGTTTGGGGATTGGTTATTGCAGGGCTTTTGATTTTTATCGCAGTCTTCCTTATTTCCAATACCATCCGTATCACCATTATTTCACGTAGTCGTGAGATTCAGATCATGCGTCTGGTAGGAGCGAGAAATGGCTATATCCGTGGTCCATTCTTGCTAGAAGGAGCTTTTATTGGCTTGCTTGGTGCAGCGATCCCTTCTGTTCTTGTTTTCTTTGTTTACAATATGGTCTATCAATCGGTCAATAAATCCTTGGTAGGTCAAAACTTGTCAATGATTACACCAGATGTGTTTATTCCTCTGATGACAGTCCTATTATTTATAATCGGAATTTTCATTGGTTCAATTGGTTCAGGAATTTCGATGCGTCGATTCTTGAAGATCTAGTTGGATTTAAATGCAAATTGCAGTACAAATCAGAAAAATAATACATATTTAAAAGAGAAGTTTTTGTAAACTTCTCTTTTTCCTTTTTAAAAATTTAAAAAAATAGACAATTTTTTTATAAAAGCCTTTACAAAAAAAATAAAAGTGGTATAATTAATACATAACCAAATGCAAACGTTTTCGTAAAACGTTTGCCTAAATAAAATAAAGGAGATTTGAATGATGAAAGCTACATTCAAAAATGTCTTGTCTTTCGAATTTTGGCAAAAATTCGGTAAGGCTTTAATGGTGGTTATCGCCGTTATGCCAGCGGCGGGATTGATGATCTCAATCGGTAAATCAATCGTGATGATCGACCCAAACCTTGCTCCTCTAGTGATTACAGGTGGAATCCTTGAGCAAATTGGTTGGGGGGTTATCGGTAACCTTCATATCTTGTTTGCCCTTGCTATTGGGGGAAGCTGGGCAAAAGAACGTGCAGGTGGTGCATTTGCAGCCGGACTTGCCTTTATCTTGATTAACCGTATTACAGGTACTATCTTCGGTGTTACAGGTGATATGTTGAAAAACCCTGAAGCAATGGTTACTACCTTCTTTGGTGGTTCAATCAAGGTTGCTGACTACTTTATCAGCGTTCTTGAGGCACCAGCGCTTAACATGGGGGTTTTCGTAGGGATTATCTCTGGTTTTGTTGGGGCAACAGCTTATAACAAATACTACAACTTCCGTAAACTTCCTGATGCCCTTTCATTCTTCAATGGTAAACGTTTCGTACCATTCGTCGTTATTCTTCGTTCAACTATTGCTGCAATTCTACTTGCTGCCTTTTGGCCAGTAGTTCAAACAGGTATCAACAACTTTGGTATTTGGATTGCCAACTCACAAGAAACTGCTCCAGTTCTTGCACCATTCTTGTATGGTACTTTGGAACGTTTGCTCTTGCCATTCGGTCTTCACCACATGTTGACTATCCCAATGAACTATACAGCTCTTGGTGGAACATACGAAGTGTTAACTGGTGCTGCAAAAGGAACACAAGTATTTGGTCAAGATCCACTTTGGCTTGCATGGGTAACTGACCTTGTTAACCTTAAAGGTTCAAATGCTGACCAATACCAACACCTTCTTACAACAGTCACTCCAGCTCGTTTCAAAGTTGGACAAATGATCGGTTCATTTGGTATCTTGATGGGTGTCATCGTTGCTATCTACCGCAATGTTGATGCTGACAAGAAACACCAATACAAGGGTATGATGATTGCGACAGCCCTTGCAACATTCTTGACAGGGGTTACTGAACCTATCGAGTATATGTTCATGTTCATCGCAACACCGCTTTACCTTGTTTATTCAGTAGTTCAAGGTGCTGCCTTTGCTATGGCAGATATTGTTCACCTTCGTGTCCACTCATTCGGTTCAATTGAATTCTTGACTCGTACACCATTGGCAATTAATGCTGGTATTGGTATGGATATCGTTAACTTTATCTGGGTAACTGTTCTCTTTGCGGTTATCATGTACTTCATTGCCAACTTCATGATCAAGAAATTCAACTACGCAACTCCAGGACGTAACGGAAACTACGAAACAGCTGAAGGAGCATCAGAAGAAGTAGCTCCTGGAACTCCAAAAGTTGCAGCAGCTTCTCAAGCCGTAAACATCATTAACCTTCTTGGTGGTCGTGCAAATATCGTAGATGTGGATGCATGTATGACTCGTCTTCGTGTAACTGTTAAAGATGCAGATCGCGTTGGTACTGAGGAACAATGGAAAGCAGAAGGAGCTATGGGTCTTGTCATGAAAGGACAAGGTGTCCAAGCTATCTACGGACCAAAAGCTGACGTATTGAAATCTGATATCCAAGATATCCTTGACTCAGGGGAAGTAATTCCTGAAACACTTCCAAGTCAAATGACAGAAACTCAACAAAATACTGTCCATTTCAAAGGTGTAACTGAGGAAGTTTACTCAGTAGCTGACGGTCAAGTTGTTGCTTTGGAACAAGTGGAAGATCCAGTTTTTGCTCAAAAAATGATGGGTGATGGATTTGCAGTAGAGCCAGCAAATGGTAACATTGTATCTCCAGTTACTGGTACTGTATCAAGTATCTTCCCAACAAAACACGCTCTTGGTCTTGTCACTGACTCAGGTCTTGAAGTGCTTGTTCATATTGGTTTGGATACAGTAAGTCTTGAAGGAAAACCATTTACTGTTCATGTCTCTGAAGGACAAAAAGTGGTTGCTGGTGATCTTCTTGTCACAGCTGACTTAGATGCTATTCGAGAAGCAGGACGCAAAACATCAACAGTGGTTGTCTTCACAAATGGTGATGTCCTTAAATCAGTTAAATTAGAACAAACAGGTTCTCTTGCAGCTAAAACAGCAGTTGCTAAAGTAGAATTGTAATATACTTGGGGTTGGAAGCTGTTTTCCAACCTCTTGTTTTAGGAGAAAAGCATGAAATTTCTAACACTCAATACCCACAGTTGGATGGAGAAGGAAGCAGAGGAAAAATTCCAAATCTTACTCCAAGACATTCTTGATAAGGATTATGATTTGATTTGTTTCCAAGAAATCAATCAAGAAATGACTTCGCCTGAGGTAGAGGTTAACAATCACTATCAAGCTTTACCATCAGCAGAACCCATTCATCAGGACCACTATGTCCGACTTCTGGTTGAAAAATTGTCTGAGAAAGGGAAAAACTACTACTGGACTTGGGCTTACAATCATGTTGGCTATGACCGCTACCATGAAGGCGTAGCCATCTTATCCAAAACACCTATTAAGGCGCGTGAGATTTTAGTATCAGATGTAGATGATCCAACGGACTACCATACTCGCCGTGTTGCCTTGGCTGAGACAGAGGTTGAAGGTAAGGAACTTGCTCTTGCAAGCGTTCATCTCTCTTGGTGGGATAAAGGTTTCCAAGAAGAGTGGGCACGATTTGAGGCTGTACTAAAAGAGTTGAACAAACCTCTGATTTTAGCAGGTGATTTTAATAATCCAGCTGGTCAGGAAGGCTATCAAGCGATTTTAGCTAGCCCATTAGGATTACAAGACGCGTTTGAAGTTGCGAAAGAAAGAAGTGGTAGCTATACCGTTCCACCAGAAATTGATGGTTGGAAAGGCAATACTGAACCGCTACGAATCGACTACGTCTTTACGACCAAAGAGTTAGAAGTAGAGAGTTTACAAGTAGTTTTTGATGGCCACAATAGTCCACAAGTCAGTGATCATTATGGTTTGAATGCTGTATTGACCTGGAAATAATGAAAGAGGTTGGAATCAGAGGTTCCAACCTTTTAAGCTACTTGAATCTTTACTACAGAACTGAGACTCAAATGGGACTACTGCAATAGGACAAAATATGGTATAATTGAAAGGATAGAATCGAGGATAGTATGTCATTTAAGAAATTTCAATTTAAAAATTATATAGTAGAAGCCTTGGAGGAGTTGAAATTTGCAACTCCTACAGAGGTGCAAGAAAAATTAATCCCTATTGTACTGGCAGGTCGTGACTTGGTGGGCGAGTCGAAAACAGGTTCAGGAAAGACTCATACTTTCTTATTACCAATTTTCCAACAATTAGATGAAACTAGCGATAGTGTGCAAGCGGTCATTACTGCACCAAGTCGTGAGTTGGCCACTCAAATCTACCAAGCAGCCCGTCAGATTGCAGCTCACTCAGATGTCGAAGTTCGTGTGGTGAATTATGTGGGTGGTACGGATAAGGCGCGTCAGATTGAAAAACTTGCCAGCAACCAGCCTCATATCGTTATCGGAACGCCAGGTCGTATCTATGACTTGGTCAAATCTGGTGATTTGGCTATTCACAAGGCCAAGACCTTTGTAATTGATGAAGCCGATATGACCTTGGATATGGGATTCTTGGAAACCGTTGATAAGATTGCAGGAAGCCTTCCAAAAGACTTGCAATTCATGGTCTTTTCAGCAACTATTCCACAAAAATTGCAACCGTTCTTGAAGAAATACTTGTCAAATCCTGTCATGGAAAAAATTAAGACTAAGACAGTCATCTCAGATACCATTGATAACTGGTTGATTTCGACCAAGGGCCGTGATAAGAATGCTCAGATTTACCAACTGACTCAGTTGATGCAGCCTTATTTAGCTATGATTTTTGTTAACACAAAAACGCGTGCTGATGAATTGCATTCTTACTTGACTGCTCAAGGCTTGAAGGTGGCAAAGATTCATGGAGATATTGCTCCTCGTGAACGCAAACGGATCATGAATCAGGTGAAAAATCTGGATTTTGAGTACATTGTTGCAACAGACTTGGCAGCGCGTGGAATTGACATTGAAGGGGTCAGCCATGTTATCAATGATGCCATTCCGCAAGACTTGTCCTTCTTTGTTCACCGTGTTGGACGAACTGGGCGCAACGGACTGCCTGGTACAGCGATTACCCTTTACCAGCCTAGTGATGACTCGGATATCCGTGAGTTGGAGAAATTAGGGATCAAGTTTACTCCTAAGATGGTCAAAGACGGAGAGTTTCAAGATACCTATGACCGTGATCGTCGTGCTAATCGTGAAAAGAAGCAGGATAAGCTTGATATTGAAATGATTGGCTTGGTTAAAAAGAAAAAGAAAAAAGTCAAACCTGGCTATAAGAAGAAGATTCAATGGGCGGTGGATGAAAAACGCCGCAAAACCAAGCGTGCTGAAAATCGCGCACGTGGGCGTGCAGAGCGTAAAGCAAAACGTCAAACATTTTAAAAACTCAGTAGAATCACCTGATTCTACTGAGTTTTTATTTCCGGAAATATTCAAAGGAGATAATAATTATATATTTTAAATAATTTGATTTATAAAACAGTAATTGCTTTAAAACCTTTTTTAGAGCAATATTTTATTGAAATCATAAGGAAAAAAATTGAAAACTATACAAAATTGTGTTATCATACTATAAAACAATCGGATTATATCATTTGATCCGTGAAAAGAAAAGGGGACTTCTATGGATAAATCATTTATGAAACAACAACGTTTTTCATTCCGTAAAATGAAAGTTGGGTTGGCTTCTGTAGCAATTTTGTTTGCTTTTGCTCAGGTCGGACAAGTGTCTGCAGATGAAACAACACAACCGGCATCTACTTCAGCTGAAACAGTAAAGAAAACCGAAGCAAATAAATCGGCAGTCGAAGCTGCTGTAGCAGAAATTAAAGCTGATGAGGCGAAACCAGTCGTTAACCAATCAGATGCAAAACCTGGAGAACTTGTTGATGTTTCTAAGAAGGTTTCACCTATTGACGTGAAAGAACGCCAAGAAGGTGATCAAAAGATTCATGAAGAAACTGCAACAGTTGAAGTCACAAAGACAGAAGTGGCACCTGTAAAAAGTGAAGAACTTCCTGCTCCAAAGACTGAAACAACTGAGAGTACAGTGAGTGGGAAAGATGAAGATGGAAATTCTTATACCCAATATGAACGTGTTGATAAAACAACTACAGTCGAAATCAAGAAAGCGACAAGAACGATTTCAAAATCTAACTCTGCCGATATCGTTTTTGTTGTTGACCGTTCAGCATCTATGTCTCGAACTATTGACACTGTCCGTAACAATATCAATGAGTTTGCAAGAAATCTTGCTAAAGATGGAGTAGCAGCACGTTTTGGATTAGCTACCTTTAGTGATGAAGTATATGGACGTATAGGTGGATTAGCAGATGAGGGTACAATTTTAACAAAATTTAATGAATCTTATTTTACCTCTGACCCAGCTGAGCTTGAAAAAGCCTTAGCAGGCATTAAGCTTGCACATGGTGGAGACTTCCCTGAAACATCTACACCTACTCTTACACAAATTGTTTCAACCTACGACTGGTCTAAGTCACCTAAAAATAAAAAGTTTGTCGTATTGTTGACAGATGCTCCAATGAAGGAGGATCCTTCAATTCCAACGATGGCGAATACTCTTGCGTCTTTGAAAGCCGCAAAAATCGAAAGAATTGTTGCAACTTCGACAGGGACCGATATTAGCTATAAAGATTTTGTATCTGAAGGTCGATTAATGAATATTAATCGTAACTTGGCTGATTCTTTAACTAAGGATGCAACTACATGGATTGTTGAAACTGTGACTGAAGGACACAATTACAAGGTAACGAAAGATAATTACCAATTTTACCTAGAACGTCGTACAACACTACCTGTTGCTCAGACAGGAAGTGCGACTCCAACTACCACAGTTCCAGTAGCTACAGCTTATAAAAAAGAAGTGGCGAAACTCCCTGATACAGGAAGTAATGATACAGCGAACTATGGTATTGTGGGACTTGGCCTCCTAATGGCTGGACTTGGCTTAACTGTAAGCAATAGAAAGTCTAAGGAACAGTAAGCCTAACTGGAAGATTGTTTGTTAAAACATTGTGAGGAAAAAGCAGACGAAAAAATAGGTAGTTTGTAAACGAAGTATGCAGATAAACATAGGTATGATCTTCTGTATTATGGAGTACAAGCCAAATTATTATGCCGAGAAAAGAGCCGTAAGGTTCTTTTTTTGATTTAGAGAAAATACTGCAAAAAAAAGTAAAAAGTGGTATAATGATAAGGTTATATAGTCCCGATAAGATGGTAGGTATTCATTACTAGTAGTTTTCCTATCAGTACTTTGTAACTCTATAACAATATTTTTTAAGGGGGGACATTTTTATGTCAGAACGTAAATTATTCACGTCTGAATCTGTATCTGAGGGGCATCCGGATAAGATTGCAGACCAAATTTCAGATGCGATTTTGGATGCTATTTTAGCAAAGGATCCAGATGCGCACGTTGCTGCCGAGACAGCTGTATACACAGGTTCGGTCCATGTTTTTGGTGAAATTTCTACACATGCTTATGTAGATATTAACCGAGTGGTTCGTGATACCATTGCAGAGATTGGTTATACCAATACAGAGTATGGTTTTTCTGCGGAGACGGTGGGAGTTCATCCGTCACTTGTTGAGCAGTCACCAGATATCGCCCAAGGTGTTAACGAAGCCTTGGAAGTTCGTGGAAATGCAGATCAAGATCCACTGGACTTGATTGGTGCTGGTGACCAAGGTCTTATGTTTGGATTTGCGGTGGATGAGACAGAAGAACTCATGCCTTTACCAATCTCACTTAGCCACAAGTTGGTTCGTCGTTTGGCAGAACTTCGTAAGTCTGGTGAAATCAGCTATCTCCGTCCAGATGCTAAATCACAAGTTACGGTTGAGTATGATGAAAATGACCGTCCAGTACGGGTGGATACAGTCGTTATTTCAACTCAGCACGACCCAGAAGTTAGCAATGAACAAATTCACAATGATGTGATTAACAAGGTTATCAAAGAAGTAATTCCAGCATCTTACTTGGATGAGCAGACAAAATTCTTCATCAATCCAACTGGTCGCTTTGTAATCGGTGGACCTCAAGGGGACTCAGGCTTGACTGGTCGTAAGATCATCGTGGATACCTATGGTGGCTACTCTCGTCATGGTGGAGGTGCCTTCTCTGGTAAGGATGCGACGAAGGTGGACCGTTCAGCCTCTTATGCAGCTCGCTACATTGCCAAGAACATCGTTGCAGCAGGTCTTGCTAAGAAGGCAGAAGTGCAATTGGCTTATGCTATTGGGGTGGCACAGCCTGTTTCTGTTCGTATCGATACTTTTGGTACAGGAACAGTAGCTGAAAGCAAGCTTGAAAAAGCAGCGCGTCAAATCTTTGACCTTCGTCCTGCAGGAATTATCCAAATGCTGGATCTCAAACGTCCAATTTACCGTCAAACAGCGGCTTATGGACACATGGGACGTACAGATATTGACCTTCCTTGGGAACGTTTGGACAAGGTAGACGCTTTGAAAGAAGCTGTGAAATAAAACTAAAAGATTGGTAGAAACTACCAATCTTTTTTTGCGAAAGAAAACCAGCTTTTGGCTGGCTTTCTTATTTTGTAGGAATAGAAATCTCAATCAATTTATCAGAATAAAGCGTCTTGATATTGGCTTCATCGATGCTTCCTTTGTCGATTTTACGTTTCAAGAAGAAGTCTTGAATGGTTTCAATTTCAGGTTCACGAATAGCACGGTGTTTGTTGGAAATGAGGATTTCATAGTGAAGCGGGGCTTGTGTGAAAACTACATCTGTGTTTCCAGCAGAATAGACCTCGACAAGAGTTGCGTCTGTGCTTTCTAATTGGCTTTTAACAAGTTGCGAGTGTGAGTTTGTCGTATTGATAAGCTTCATAATAGTTCCTCCGATTTTCTAACTCTATTATAGCACTTTTTGGATAAAATCGTGTATTTTAGTCAATTCCATGCTGGATTTTCCAAGCTTCAATTCCCCATTTATGGCTACCACGTTTGAGGTTTTCAATAGCCTCGTCAATAGGGAACCAAGCAATATGATTAAAATCTTCCAATGGTTTTTGTACTTTTTGGAAAGAAGTAGCTTCATAGAGATAAGCTGGATTGTAGTAGTAGGTATCACGGTGGCGAGAGTAGAAATACTCATCAGCTTGCCCATAATAGGTTCCAATCTCAGCTGTAAAGCCAAGTTCTTCGATTAGTTCTCTCTTCAGTGCTTCTTGATGATCTTCGCCAGCTTCAATTTCTCCACCTGGCAAGAACCAAGCACCATTGGGGGCTTGAACTAGGACAATTTGTTTTTTCTCCGCATCCGGAATAACTGCGTACACACCATAGCGGGGCTGGTAGGTCACATTCTCTTTTTTTTCACCAAAAGTTGGGTTTGCCATTGCATTTTCCTCATTCTCTAGTATCTTTATTATTATCATAATGGACGAGGGGCAAGCTGTCAAGAATAAACCAACGAACTGGTGCAGAAAAAGCTACTTTGTCTTGGTCAATCCTTGTCTCGTTAAACTTTCCAGACCTAGCACTATAACTGGTATAATAAAAGAGAGGTGACTTTATGGCAGAATCAAGACTATTTCGTATCCTATATCTACTTTTAGAAAAAGGCAGTACAACGGCTCCTGAATTAGCTCGATTATTTGAAGTATCTGTACGAACGATTTATCGCGATATTGAGCGGTTGAGTATGGCGGGGATTCCTCTATATTCGATACCTGGGAAGGCAGGCGGAATCTTTTTAATGAAGGACTTTGTTCTGGATCGTACTCTCGTATCGGAGGATGAAAAATTAGAACTTCTATCAGCTTTGCAAGGAATTCAAGCCCTGACAAATGACAAGCAAGATCTGTTGCTTGAAAAGTTGGAATCTATTTTTCAAGTTTCTCCCAGCCCTTGGATAGAAGTAGACTTGACTGACTGGAGAAAGCGAGAAGGTCAAAAAGAATTATTTGATAACATCAAACATGCTATTCTAGAGAAAAGACAACTGGTGATTACTTATCTAGGTGGGTGTGGTCAGAAAACGGTTCGTACAGTCGAGCCTTTTAGACTCATATTTAAAAAGAGAGATTGGTACCTTCATGCCTACTGTTGTTTGAAGGAAGAGTGGCGTTTTTTCAAATTGTCTAGAATTAGGAATTATCACCTAACAACTGAAACTGTGAATCAGAAAAATGTGGAGGATTGGGTTGATGGTTCAGATCAAGTGACACATCAAATCGAAGTTTCCTTGAAGTTTAGTCCCAAGCTTGCTTTCCGGGTTTATGAAGATTTTTCAGAAGATGAGATTAGCTTGGGGAAAGATGGGTGTTATTATGTCAAGACAGTCCTACCAGAGCATGAAAGCCTGTATACTTACCTCCTGTCTTATCTAGATGGGGTGGAAATACTCGCCCCCAATCATCTGAAGAAGGAATTGCTTTCTAGACTAGAAAAAATCCAAAAACTTTACAAACCTTGACAAAAGATGTCAGGGTTTTGGTGCTATACTAGAGATAGAAAGGAGAAGAACCAAATGAAATACGAATGGAGAAAAGAAGCAAAAGATCTTTATCAAGTGAAAGCTAGGCCCAGCATCCTGCAGGTACCAGGTCAATCCTATATCGTGATTGATGGTAAAGGTGATCCAAATCAAGAAGATTTTTCAGAACGCGTAGGGGCCTTATATGCCTTAGCCTATGCGATAAAGATGAAGTATAAAAAAGCTCCTCTGGATGAGGTTTACACTGATTTTACTGTCTTTCCTTTAGAAGGTGTATGGAGAAAGGAGAAGGAGGGAGAACTGGTAAAAAGTGAGCTTTCTTATAGCATTATGATTGGGCAACCCGATTTTATTACGAGAGAACTATTTGAAAAAGCTTTGGAAGAGGTCATAATCAAGAAGCCAAATATTCTCTATGAGGCTATTCGTTTTGAAATGATAGAGGAAGGCCAAAGCCTTGCTATGCTTCATGTAGGACCTTTTGATACTGAAAATGAGACTTTTGCAGAGATGGAGCATTTTTGTAAACTTCATAAACTCAAAAGAACTTCGGAAGTCCACCGAGAAATTTATCTCAATAACCTTCATCGAACGGAGCCAAGCAAATTAAAAACAATTCTTCGCTATCAAGTTCAAGAAGAGAATTAAAAAAAGAACAGGAAATCTTGTTTCCTGTTCTTTTTATGAGGTTTATTCTTCTATTTCAGAAGCAATCTCTTCTGTTTTCTCAGTTTTTTTGGCAGATTTGATTTGAATATTGCCATTGCTTGTCATGACTGCCTTGAGGGCTTTCTCACTTGGATTTTCAAGGTAGAAATCAGTGATGGCATCCTCGATATGGTCTTGAATGGTACGGCGGAGTGGGCGTGCTCCCATTTTTGGATCATAACCTAAGTCAACCAACTTTTCCTTGACCTTGTCTGTCACATCGAGGTAGATATTGTTGCTAGAGAGGCGTTTGTTGACATCCGCTAGCATGAGTTCGACGATTTGGAGAAGGTTGTCCTTGCTGAGAGGTTTAAATTCGATGATGCCGTCAAAACGGTTCATAAACTCCGGACTAAAGAAGTTGCCGAGTTCACCGAGAACAGAGTTGGTACGTCCTTCGCGAGCCGCCCCAAAACCAACACTGGCTTCGGCCTTACCAGTTCCAGCGTTTGAGGTCATGATAATGATGGTATCCTTGAAGCTAACTGTACGTCCTTGCCCATCTGTTAAACGACCATCGTCCAAGACTTGAAGGAACATGTGCATCACATCTGGATGGGCTTTCTCGACCTCATCGAGAAGGATGAGTGAGTAAGGATTGCGACGAACTTTTTCCGTTAACTGACCAGCTTCATCGTAGCCTACATAGCCTGGAGGGGCTCCGACCAATTTAGCCACACTGTGTTTTTCCATGTATTCACTCATATCAAAGCGAATCATGCTGTCAGCAGAACCAAAGAGCTCAATGGCTAGTTGTTTGGAAAGTTCTGTTTTACCGACACCAGTTGGTCCGACAAAGAGGAAGCTTCCGATTGGCCGGTTAGGAGTTCCAAGTCCAACACGATTACGACGGATGGCCTTGGCAATCTTATCGACAGCTTCATCTTGACCAATGACATGAGTTTTGAGGTCGTCTGCTAGATGGATAAGCTGAGATTGTTCTTTTTCTTTGAGTTCTCCAACAGGGATATTGGTTTTCTGCTCAATGATATGTTCAATAGTTTTCTCGCTGATGATTGGAGTATCCTGATCGGTCACCTTGTTCTTTTGCATTTCCTTGTACTTGGCAATCTGATCGCGGAAATAAGCAGCCTTTTCAAAGTCTTCCTCTCGTGTAGCTTGAGCCTTGAGATTCTCAGCTTCAATTAAACGCTGATCAATCACTTTAGGATCAACAAAGTTCAGCGTTAGATTCATCTTTGAACCAGCTTCGTCCAACAGGTCAATAGCCTTGTCTGGTAAGAAGCGATCTTGGATGTAGCGGTTGGAAAGATTTGCAGCAGCTTCGATAGCAGCATCAGTATACTTGACGTGATGGTAGTCTTCGTATTTCTTTTGAACTCCTTTAAGGATGATAATGGTTTCTTCGACAGTTGGTTCATCTACCTTGACAGGCTGCATACGGCGCTCTAGGGCAGCGTCTTTTTCAATGATACGGTATTCATTGAGAGTAGTGGCACCAACCAGTTGCAATTCACCACGGGCAAGGGCTGGTTTGAGGATATTTCCTGCATCCATATTGCCATCACCTGCTGATCCTGCACCAACAATTTCATGGATTTCGTCGATAAAGAGGATGATGTCCTCACGTTTGCGAATTTCTTCCATGAGCTTTTGCATACGTTCTTCAAATTGGCCTCGAATCCCTGTTCCTTGAACTAGACTGACCACATCTAGACGGATGACCTGCTTACCTTGAAGTTTATGGGGAACATCGCCATCGACAATCTTCTGAGCTAGACCTTCCACAACGGCTGTTTTACCAACACCTGGTTCTCCGATAAGGACAGGGTTGTTCTTGGTTCGACGGTTGAGGATTTCGATAACGCGGATAATCTCCTCATCCCGACCTATAACAGGGTCAATATCTCCCCGACGAGCAATCTCAGTAATATTGATACCATATTCCTCTAGGAGTCCTCTTTCTTGGCTAGGAGGTGTTTGAAGTGGGCCGCGGTTTTGAGGACCATAACCACCGTTTCCTCCGTATCCCCCACCAGATTGAGTTGGTGGGACGTTATTAGAAGAAGGTTTGAAATTGTTCAAATCATTGAAAAAGTCGCCGAAAGGATCAAAGTCATGATTATTTAAGTCAGTCATCCCTTTAAAGAGGGTATTATTTGGATCTGTTTTGATAATTTTATAGCAATTTTGACAGAGATCAATTTGCTTTTGCTGTCCATTGATATTGGTATACAGATGAATTGTTGAGTCGTTAATTTTACAGTTTTGACAGAGCATACATCTACCTCATTTCATTCTTATTCTTAGCCTAAGAAAAGGTCAAGAATAGTCAAAGTTTTATACTCTCATTATAGCATGATTAAGGTGTAAAGCAAGTAAAAAGATTGGGAAGTGTTCGTTTTTAAAAGAAGGATTTATGGAGAATCAAGCGACATTGAAGGTAAGAAAAAATCCCATTTGCGGTGACAAAAAGGATTCTCATTTATCGGGCCTTACTGCCCGTTGTTTTTATATTAGTAAAGGAGTTCGTAGATCTCCATTGCAATCAAATCAATGCTATCAAAGGTATAAGTTTCACGAGCTTCTACATCGCGAAGGGTGAAGAGTGATCCGTTTTCTTCGTCGTGGCTGTATGCAACTTCTGCGACAACAACACCTTCACGTTCAAAATTACGTTTTAGATTTCCACCATCTTTTGTCATTGCTTCTAGGCGGTTAATGATTCTAACCAAATGTGATTCCATTTTGATTCTCCTCCATTTCTTATCGTTTCTATTTTACCATAAACAAGAGGTAGTTGACTAGAAAAAAACTGTGATTTCTCTCTATTTCTCTATTCTATCAAGTTAATTGTTAAAATTAGGGAAAAAAGGATTGCATTTTAATTCAATTCATGTTATAATCATACAATCCAATACATAGAAAGTTGATTGAATATGAATTTTTCTTTTTTACCAAAGTATTTACCATATTTTAACTATGGTGCTCTGATTACCGTATTGATTTCCATCCTTGTCGTCTGCTTAGGGACTATTATAGGTGTGTTACTGGCCTTTGCCCAACGTTCACGCTTTAAACCGCTCGTTTGGTTTGCAAATGTGTATGTTTGGATCTTCCGTGGTACTCCGATGATGGTTCAGATTATGATTGCCTTTGCTCTTATGCATATCAATGCTCCGACTATCCAAGTGGGAATTTTAGGAGTTGATCTTTCTCGTTTGATTCCTGGTATTCTGATTATTTCTATGAATAGTGGAGCTTACGTTTCAGAAACTGTTCGTGCAGGGATCAATGCGGTTCCTAAAGGGCAGTTAGAGGCCGCATATTCTCTCGGTATTCGTCCGAAAAATGCCATGCGTTATGTCATTTTGCCACAAGCTATCAAAAATATTCTTCCGGCTCTGGGAAACGAATTTATCACCATTATCAAGGATAGTTCCCTCTTATCAGCGATTGGGGTGATGGAGTTGTGGAATGGTGCAACGACAGTAGCAACAACAACTTATTTACCGTTGACTCCTCTTTTATTTGCAGCCTTTTACTATTTGATTATGACCTCTGTTTTGACAGTGGCGTTGAAAGCATTCGAAAAACATATTGGACAAGGAGACAAGAAATAATGACAGAAACCTTGATTAAAATTGAAGAACTACATAAGTCTTTTGGGAAAAATGAAGTTTTAAAAGGCATCAATCTTGAGATTAAACGTGGAGAAGTTGTGGTCATTATTGGTCCGTCAGGGAGCGGGAAATCAACCCTCCTTCGTTCGATGAATCTCCTTGAAGAAGCAAGTAAAGGTAAGGTTATCTTTGAAGGAGTTGATATCACAGATAAGAAAAATGACCTTTTTGCCATGCGTGAAAAGATGGGCATGGTATTCCAACAATTCAACCTCTTTCCCAATATGACAGTGATGGAAAATATCACTTTGTCACCAATTAAAACCAAAGGTGAAAGCAAGGAAGTTGCGGAGAAAAGAGCACAGGAACTGTTAGAAAAAGTTGGCTTGCCAGATAAGGCGACGGCTTATCCACAGAGTTTGTCAGGTGGTCAGCAGCAACGGATTGCTATTGCACGTGGACTTGCTATGGAACCAGATGTTTTGCTCTTTGATGAGCCGACTTCAGCCCTAGACCCGGAGATGGTTGGAGAAGTTCTAGCTGTTATGCAAGACCTTGCCAAGTCAGGGATGACTATGGTGATTGTGACTCATGAAATGGGCTTTGCGCGTGAGGTAGCAGACCGTGTTATCTTTATGGCAGATGGGGTTGTTGTCGAAGATGGAACACCAGAAGAGATTTTCGATCAAACAAAAGAACAACGGACCAAGGAATTTTTGAGTAAGGTTTTGTAAGAGTTGTAAATTTATATCCATTTCGACTTTTTCTTAGGTAGATAGTTCGATAAGTTATATCAAAACTTCTTTACTCAGTTTAGATTAAAGTTATAAATAAAAAGTAGGAATCAGAAAACACTGATTCCTACTTTATTTTAGTTAAAACATGAAGCTAATGCTTGTAAGTATACCTAATACTGCGAAAATAATTTTCCAAACTTGGTGGTTCTTTTTGAAAAGCTTATCAGAGTATAGTGCTAGTATAAGAAATATAAAAAATAGTATATATTTATGAAAGATTGACATGTCTATCCTCCTTTTTTGTAAGACTTCCTTTACTTATATTGTACATTATTTTTGATGCAGAATCAAAAAATAATATCATTATTCTGTGGAGTTCCTTTATCCTCCAGTAAGAGAATGACTAGTCCTGCAACTGAGCTTTTTCTTATAGTTTCAGACTATAAGGTCTCTTAGTCAAGAAGTGTTAGAGTGATAAGCCATTTTTTGATATAATAGAACATATTTGATAGAAAAGAGAAGAAACATGACGCAGATTATCGATGGGAAGGCTCTAGCAGCCAAGTTACAAGGACAGTTGGCTGAAAAGACTGCGAGATTGAAAAAAGAAACAGGATTGATTCCTGGTCTGGTGGTGATTTTGGTTGGGGACAATCCTGCTAGTCAGGTCTACGTTCGCAACAAGGAACGGTCAGCTCTCGCTGCTGGCTTCCGTAGTGAAGTCGTGCGAGTTCCAGAGACCATTACCCAAGCGGAATTGTTAGACTTGATTGCCAAATACAATCAAGATTCAGCTTGGCATGGGATTTTGGTCCAGTTACCTTTGCCAAAACATATTGATGAAGAGGCAGTTTTATTAGCCATTAACCCCGAAAAAGACGTGGATGGTTTCCATCCCCTAAACATGGGTCGCCTCTGGTCTGGTCATCCAGTTATGATTCCTTCGACACCTGCAGGAATTATGGAGATGTTTCATGAATATGGGATTGAGCTAGAAGGTAAAAATGCGGTTGTTATCGGTCGTTCAAATATTGTTGGAAAACCGATGGCTCAGCTTCTTTTAGCTAAGAATGCGACTGTGACCTTGACCCACTCACGCACCCATCATCTTGCCAAGGTGGCTGCTAAGGCGGATATCCTTGTCGTAGCTATTGGTCGCGCCAAGTTTGTGACTGCTGACTTTGTCAAACCAGGAGCGGTTGTCATTGACGTTGGGATGAACCGAGATGAAAATGGCAAGCTTTGTGGAGATGTTGATTATGATGCTGTTGCACCACTTGCTAGTCACATCACACCTGTACCTGGTGGAGTTGGACCTATGACGATTACCATGCTAATGGAGCAAACCTATCAGGCAGCGCTTCGAACACTAAACAAGGACTAGGAAGATGAAATTCGTATTTGACCTGGATGGAACGCTATCTTTTGACTACATGACCATAGATGAGGAGATTCAGCAGGTTCTTTTAAAGGCTGAAGATTATGGGCATGAGCTTGTGTTTGCCTCAGCCCGCTCTTATCGGGATTGTTTGGGTTTATTAGGTTCTGAACTCAGTCAGCGCTTAGTCATAGGTTTGAATGGTGGCGTAGCCTATCATTTAGGGAAGGCTATCTTCGAAAGGAATCTTGATGCTAGAGTTTATCAGGCGCTAGTGGATTATTGCCAGACTTATAATCTCCCTTTCTTTGTAGATGATTGCTTTGACTACAGTGGTCAGATTGTAGAGAAGATTCCATTTATTTCCAGTGTGGATCCCCTAAAGGTGGCTCGTCATCAGAAACTTGAGGACTTAGGGACTCCGATTAAGGTAGTCGTTTATATGGGTGACCATGAGGATTTGCTTGATGATCTGCTTGGTCAGTTAGAAAGACTAGGACAAGCTCATCTGTCTTATCATGCGCATGAAAAGTGCCTTTATGTTAATCCCTTGGATACTCATAAGGCGACAACTGTTGAAAAGTTATGCGGGGAGAACTTCATCGCTTTTGGAAATGACCAAAACGATATTGAACTGTTTAAAACGTCGCTCTATTCAGTCCAGATAGGAGATTTTGCTGGTCTTACTCCATATGCAGATGACACGTTAGAGATAAAAGGAGCTCCTTCTCCAGCAGTTGCTGCTAAAATCTTACAGACCTTTGCGGAATTTAAGGGAAAATAGTGTAGAAGGAGGTTCGCCCCTCCTTTTGTAGTATAATGGAGTGAGAGGAAAAATCGATGAAAGTGATTGATCAAACTTTATTAGAAAAAGTTATTATTGAACGTTGTCGTCACAGCCATAAGGGAGATTACGGTCGCCTGCTCTTGCTGGGAGGGACCTATCCTTATGGGGGAGCTATCATCATGTCAGCCATTGCAGCTGTTAAAAGTGGGGCAGGTTTGGTGACTGTTGGCACGGATAAGGAGAACATTCCGGCTCTGCACAGTCATTTACCTGAGGCCATGGCATTTTCTCTTCAAGACCAGCAATTGTTAAAAGAACAGTTAGTAAAGGCAGAAGTTGTCTTGTTAGGTCCGGGTTTGCGAGAGGATGCATTTGGAGAAGAACTCGTAAAACGGGTCTTTGACAGCCTTAGAAAAGACCAGATTTTGATTGCAGATGGCGGTGCTTTGGGCATCTTAGCAAACGGCCAGTTACCATTTCCTTCCAGTCAGCTCATCCTAACTCCCCACCAAAAGGAATGGGAAAGATTATCTGGCACAGCTCTTGACCATCAAAATACAGAGATGACTGCTAGGGCTCTTTTATCTTTTCCTCAAGGAACAATTTTGGTGGAGAAAGGTACGGCTACTCGTATCTGGCAAGCTGGCAAACCTGAATACTATCAGTTACAGGTTGGAGGCCCCTATCAAGCAACTGGTGGGATGGGAGATACTCTGGCTGGGATGATTGCTGGATTTACAGGTCAGTTTCACCAAGCCAGCCTCTATGAGAGAGTGGTGGTAGCGACTCATCTGCACTCAGCCATTGCTCAAGAACTTGCTCAAGAAAACTACCTTGTCTTGCCAACAGAAATTAGCAAGCTACTCCCAAAAACAATGAAAAAAATATCTCAAAAAGGCAGCTAATATCTTGGTTGTCTTTTTATGTTGATGAAGCTTTGTTGATAAGGTTTTTAAATACCTCAAAACCAGCGACCAACTGCTTAACTTGCGTGAAATTCTTTCTTTTAAGGTCTTGATTTTTACTCAAACTCGCAAGGAAAGCGAGATTGTTATCAAAGTTGAGGGGTGTCAAATCATGCTTTTTTTGATATAATTTTTAATGATGAATGCAAGAAATGATCGGTATGTGGTCGTTGATTTAGAGGCGACCAGCACCGGAAGCAAGGCAAAAATTATTCAAGTAGGCATTGTGGTGATTGAGAATGGTGAAATCATCGATCAGTATGCGACTGATGTCAATCCCCATGAACCCTTGGATTCTCATATCAAAGAATTAACGGGTCTGACCGATCAGCGTTTGGCTGCGGCACCAGAGTTTTCTCAGGTGGCCGGAAAAATTTTTGAATTGGTTAAGGACGGTATTTTTGTTGCGCACAATGTACAGTTTGATGCTAATCTTCTTGCAGAATTCCTCTTTTTGGAAGGATATGAATTGCGTACACCGCGGGTGGATACAGTTGAGCTTGCCCAGGTTCTGTATCCTCAGTTTGAGAAATACAATCTAGGTATCCTTTGTCAAGAGTTGGGTATTGAACTAGAACATGCCCATACTGCCCTGTCAGATGCTCAGGCAACAGCTGAGCTCTTGCTCTATATGCGTCAAAAACTTTTTGAGTTACCAAAAGGGCTCTTAGAAAGCTTGCTAAACCTTGCAGACAACCTTCTCTATGAAAGTTATCTGGTGATTGAGGAGGTCTATCAGCAACAATCTCTCTTATCTTCGCCCGACTTGATGGAACTTCATGGGCTTTTCCTCAGAAAGGAAAGCAAAGCCTTAGTCCCACGAAAGTTATCCAAAGATTTTGCTAAAAATATTTCTTTATTGGGGCTGGAGGAGCGTCCGCAACAGTTGGAATTTGCGGAGAAGGTTGAGCACTTATTGGGAGAAGACCAGACTTCCTCTATCCAAGCTCAAACGGGACTGGGCAAGACTTATGGTTATCTCCTTCCAGCTTTGAACTTGGAGAGTCAAGCAGGTATCTTAGTGAGTGTTCCGACCAAAATTCTTCAAAATCAGATCATGCAAGAAGAAGGTCAGCGTTTAAAAGAGGTTTTCCATCTGGAAATCCATAGTCTCAAGGGGCCTCAAAATTATTTAAAACTGGATGCCTTTCACCGAGTTCTCCATCGATCTGAGTCCAATCGCCTTTTCACACGCTTTAAAATGCAACTGCTCATCTGGCTTACGGAGACAGAGACTGGTGATTTAGACGAAATCGGGCAACTTTATCGCTATCAGCACTTTCTGCCTGAACTAGTCCACGATGGCAAGCTTTCAAAGAAAAGTTTATTTGCTACAGAGGATTTTTGGAAACGAGGGCAGGAAAAGGCCGAGACCAGTCGTGTTCTTCTGACCAATCATGCCTATCTGGTCACTCGTTTGGAAGACAATCCCGAGTTTGTCGACAATCGTTTGGTGATTTTGGATGAAGCTCAAAAAATGCTGCTAGCTCTCGAAAATCTAGCCCAGCAGGCTTATCGCCTAGAGGATCTTGTAACTCAAATTGAAAAGTCCTTAGAGTCAGAGGAAGATTTGGTTCAGAAACGCTTGCTTGAGAGTATCGGCTTTGAATGTCGTTACTTGATGGAGCACTATCAGTCAGGTCTGAAGAATGGAAAGTGGTTGGATTCTCTCGAAGAGTTGCGCCAGCATTTTTCGGAGTTAGCTCTCCCAGAGTATCGAGAGCTTGCAAACTTTTTCACCTCGGACCGTGAATTTTGGCTTGCTACAGCAGAGAAATCGAGCAAGGATGTCTTGATTTGTTCAAGTAAAAAAGGCCGCTTTATACTAGCAGACTTATTGCCAGAAGATTGTAGGCTCCTAGGAGTATCGGCTACTCTTGAAATCAGCAATCGGGTTTCCCTAGCAGATTTATTGGGATTTCCGGATGCTCCACTTGTTAGGCTTGATGTAGCAAAACAGGAGCAACAAGAAGTCTTTCTAGTCAATGATTTTCCTCTTGTGACAGAAGTTTCGCCTGTTGACTATGCTAGTGAAGTGGCTTCTGTCATTCGAAGCTTACAAGCCTTTCAAGAACCCATACTGGTTTTGTTTACCTCAAAAGAGATGTTGCTGGCAGTTTCGGACCTGCTAGACCAACCGCATCTAGCTCAGTATAAAAATGGGGAACCAAGCCAACTGAAAAAACGTTTTGAAAAAGGTGAACGCAAGATCTTGCTCGGAACAGGTAGTTTCTGGGAAGGGGTTGATTTTTCAACCCATCCTTGCGTGATTCAAGTGATTCCGAGATTGCCTTTCCAAAATCCCCAAGAACCGTTAACTAAAAAATTAAACCAAGAACTGCGTCAAGAAGGGAAGAATCCTTTCTATGATTATCAGTTGCCGATGGCGATCATTCGGCTAAAACAAGCCCTGGGCCGTACTGTTAGACGATCTGACCAAGGTTCGATTGCTCTAATCTTAGACAGTCGTGTCGTTAGCAAGCGTTACGGCAAACAAATCGCTCAGGCCTTGTCAAAAGAAAGGGCTGTTCAGGTTCTTTCTAGAGAACAGCTAGAGCCTGCTGTAGCTGAGTTTCTCCAATCTCGTCGCAATAGAATGAAAGAAAAATCCTAGAAAGAGAAAAGGTAAAAAATATGAAACGTTCCTTCGACTCTCGAGTCGATTATAGCCTCCTCCTACCAGTGTTTTGTTTACTGGTGATTGGAGTAGCGGCCATTTATATAGCAGTTAGTCATGACTATCCAAATAATGTATTACCAATTCTAGGTCAGCAAATCGCTTGGATTGCCTTGGGTCTTGTCATTGGATTTGTGGTCATGTTCTTTAATACCGAGTTTTTATGGAAGGTGACTCCCTATCTTTATGGTCTAGGGCTAGCTTTGATGGTCCTACCTCTTGTTTTCTACAATCCAAATCTTGTAGCGTCAACAGGTGCCAAGAACTGGGTATCGATTGGTGGAACGACACTTTTCCAGCCATCGGAGTTCATGAAGATTTCCTATATCTTGATGTTGGCTCGAGCCATTGTAAGATTCACTCAGAAACACAAGGAATGGCGACGGACTATTCCCTTGGATTTCCTACTGATTGGTTGGATGATTGCCTTTACCATCCCAGTCTTGATCCTCTTAGCCCTACAAAGTGACTTGGGGACTGCCTTGGTCTTTGTAGCTATTTTTGCAGGCATGGTTCTCCTTTCAGGTGTTTCGTGGAAGATTATCATTCCTGTTTTTGCGACAGGAGTGACTGCAGTTGTAGGCTTCATGGCCATCTTTATAAGCAAGGATGGACGTGCCTTCTTGCATCAGATTGGGATGCCAACCTACCAGATCAACCGCATCTTGGCTTGGCTCAATCCCTTTGACTTTGCGCAAACAACGACTTACCAACAGGCGCAGGGACAAATTGCTATTGGAAGTGGTGGCTTGTTTGGACAAGGTTTCAATGTGTCCAATCTCCTCATTCCAGTACGCGAGAGCGATATGATTTTCACCGTAATTGCTGAAGACTTTGGCTTTATTGGTTCGGTCTTTGTGGTTGCCCTGTACTTGCTTCTTATTTATCGGATGTTGAAGATTACACTTAAGTCAAACAACCAGTTCTACACCTATATTTCGACTGGTTTTATCATGATGTTGCTCTTCCATATCTTTGAAAATATCGGTGCCGTGACAGGCTTACTTCCTTTGACAGGGATTCCTCTGCCATTTATTTCTCAAGGGGGATCCGCAATTATTAGTAACCTCATCGGTGTCGGTCTCCTCTTGTCTATGAGTTACCAGACCAATCTAGCAGAAGAGAAAAGTGGAAAAGTTCCATTCAAACGAAAGAAAGTTGTCCTAAAACAAATCAAATAAGGAGGCCACTATGGCAAAAGTAGCAGTTATTTTAGCCCAGGGTTTTGAAGAAATTGAAGCCTTGACAGTAGTTGATGTCTTGCGTCGAGCAAACATTTCATGTGATATGGTAGGATTTGAAGAGCAGGTGACAGGATCGCATGGCATTCAGGTGAAAGCTGATCGTGTTTTTGATGGCGATTTGTCCGACTATGACTTGGTCGTTCTTCCGGGTGGTATGCCAGGCTCAGCTCACCTACGAGATAATCAAGCGCTCATTTCACAGATTAAAGCCTTTGACCAAGCAGGAAAGAAAGTTGCAGCTATCTGTGCAGCCCCAATCGCTCTTCATCAAGCAGGTGTCCTGAAAGACAAGCACTTTACTTGTTATGACGGAGTTCAGGAGCAAATTACTGACGGAATTTATCAAAAGCAAACAGTAGTTGTGGATGGCAATCTAACAACTAGCCGAGGACCGTCAACCGCACTTGCCTTTGCCTATGAATTGGTAGAGCAATTAGGAGGAGATGCTGAAAGTTTACGAGACGGCATGCTCTATCGAGATGTCTTTGGAAATCAACAGTAAGACGAGAGTTCGGCTCTCGTTTTTTAATTTACTCCATGTCTAAAAAATGTTTCATATGATTGTCTTGCGATTTTATATCAAACTTTTATAAATCAATCAAGATTCGTTTAACATAAGAAGGAATCTATCTCTAGAAATGTTAGTGTTTTCAAGTTGTTAGATAGAATAGTTCAGATTTCTACTGAAATCAATAGATTCATGAAAAGATATAATATTCAATAAATGCTATATTAAACGGTCTTATCATGCGAATTAATCTGCTTGTATTAATTTGAAATATAAAGTACTTTCTCTGTAATATAATTGAAACATGTTACTAGTATATTAAAATTAGTAAGAATTTTTTGCATATACGAAACTGGGGGAGTGATATGTTGAAAGCATTTGGAAAAATATTCAAAGTCATTAGAGAATCAAAAAAAATGTCCCTGAAAGAGGTAGCTGCTGGTGATATTTCCGTAGCTCAGCTATCCCGTTTTGAACGGGGAGTTAATGGGATCACACTTGATTCTTTTTATTGCTGTTTAAAAAATATGGCCGTTTCCCTAGAGGAGTTTCAGTATGTTTACCATAATTACATTGATTCAGATGATGTGCTGTTTTCAAAAAAAGTAGCTGATGCATATCAGGAAAACAATGTTGTCAAGCTCCAAAATATTTTGTCAAGCTCAGAAGCTTTGACCGAACAGTTTCCTGAGAAGAAAAACTATAAACTCAATACGATCATTGTCAGAGCTCTTCTGTCTTCCTGTTGCTCAGATTTTCAGATTAGCAAGAAGGATATAGAATTCCTGACGGATCATCTCTTTTCTGTTGAGGAGTGGGGACGTTATGAACTCTGGCTTTTTACAAACAGTGTTGATTTGATGACCTTGGAAACGTTGGAAACCTTCGCTAGTGAGATGATCAATCGTACCCAGTTTTATAACAACCTACCTGAAAATCGCCGCCGTATTATCAAGATGCTACTTAATGTCATTAGCGTCTGTATAGAAGGAAACCATCTGCTAGTTGCTATGAGGTTTCTCAATTATCTCGACCACTCTAAAATCCCTGAAACAGATCTATATGATCGAACGCTGATTAAGTATCATAGGGCTCTGTATGCCTATAAGGTCGGGAATACTAATGCTCTCAGTGATATCGAGCAATGCCTATCTTTTTTTGAATTTTTAGATTCCTTTGGTGTTGCCCAAAAGCTTAAAGAACAGTTTGAAAGAATTTGCCTTTCATAGTTGTAGATGTGCAACAAAAAAAGATCATTTTGAAAAATATACTAGAATAAGGGCATAACTTTATACTAAATTCAGAAGGAGGTTTTATGATGGAGAAAAAGATTCATTATAAGATGCATAAAGTTAAGAAAAACTGGGTAGCCATTGCTTTGACTACCTTGGCACTTATTGTAGCACCAAAGGTACTTGGTCTAGAACCAGGCGTTGTCCATGCGGATGATGTAAAGCAGGTTGTGGTTCAAGAACCTGCTACAGCTCAGACTAGTGGTCCAGGTCAGCAAACTCCAGCCCAAGCTAACGTAGCTTCTGAGAAAGAAGCAGAAAAAGCAACCCCTGCAGACAAGGTGACAGGCGATGTTGCTGCTAGTGAAAAACCTGCTAAACCAGCAGAAAATACGGAAGCAACAGTTCAAACCAATGCTCAAGAGCCTGCTAAACCAGCAGATACGAAAGAAGCATCTACAGAAAAGGCTGCTGTTGCAGAAGAAGTTAAAGCTGCTAATGCAATCACAGAAACTCCTAAAACAGAAGTAGCAGAGCAGAATAAACAAGCAGGGCCAACAACTGCCCAAGACCAAGAAGGCGACAAACGAGAAAAATCGGCTGTTGAAGACAAGATTGTTGCAAATCCAAAGGTTGCAAAGAAAGATCGCTTGCCCGAACCTGCTCAAAAACAAGGAGCAGTAGCTGAAAGAATGGTGGCAGATCAGGCTCAACCTGCACCTGTAAATGCTGACCATGATGATGATGTCCTATCTCATATTAAGACCATTGATGGTAAAAATTACTATGTTCAGGACGATGGTACAGTTAAAAAGAACTTTGCAGTTGAACTTAATGGTAGAATACTTTATTTTGATGCAGAAACTGGTGCCTTAGTTGATTCAAATGAATATCAGTTCCAACAAGGAACCAGCAGTCTCAATAATGAATTCTCCCAAAAGAATGCTTTCTATAGTACGACTGACAAGGATATTGAAACTGTAGACGGTTATTTGACAGCAGATAGCTGGTATCGTCCAAAGTTCATCTTAAAAGATGGAAAAACATGGACGGCTTCGACAGAAACAGACTTACGTCCTCTTTTGATGGCTTGGTGGCCTGATAAACGTACTCAGATTAATTACCTCAACTATATGAACCAGCAAGGTCTGGGAGCAGGTGCTTTTGAAAACAAAGTTGAACAAGCTCTCCTGACAGGAGCTTCTCAGCAGGTTCAGCGCAAAATTGAGGAAAAAATTGGTAAAGAAGGCGATACCAAATGGTTGAGAACGCTGATGGGTGCCTTTGTCAAAACCCAGCCAAACTGGAATATCAAGTCAGAGTCTGAAACAACTGGTACTAAAAAGGACCACTTGCAGGGTGGAGCTTTGCTTTATACCAATAATGAGAAGAGCTCTCATGCTGACTCTAAGTTCCGTCTGCTTAACCGTACCCCTACTAGTCAAACAGGTACACCTAAGTACTTCATTGACAAGTCAAACGGTGGTTATGAGTTCTTGCTCTCTAACGACTTTGACAATTCTAATCCAGCTGTTCAGGCCGAACAACTCAACTGGTTGCATTTTATGATGAACTTTGGAAGCATCGTAGCCAATGATCCGACTGCTAATTTTGATGGAGTTCGTGTCGATGCGGTGGACAATGTCAACGCAGACTTGCTCCAAATCGCATCTGACTACTTCAAGTCTCGCTACAAGGTTGGAGAAAGTGAAGAAGAAGCTATTAAGCATTTGTCTATCTTGGAAGCTTGGTCTGATAACGATCCTGACTACAACAAAGATACTAAGGGTGCTCAACTAGCAATTGACAACAAGCTACGCTTGTCCTTGCTTTATTCATTCATGCGTAATCTATCTATCCGTAGCGGAGTAGAGCCAACGATTACAAATAGTCTAAATGACCGTTCTTCTGAAAAGAAAAATGGCGAACGAATGGCTAACTATATCTTTGTTCGGGCTCATGATAGTGAAGTACAAACTGTTATTGCCGACATCATTCGAGAAAATATCAATCCAAATACGGATGGTTTGACCTTTACCATGGATGAACTCAAGCAAGCCTTCAAGATCTACAACGAAGATATGCGCAAGGCGGACAAGAAATATACGCAGTTCAACATCCCAACTGCTCATGCTCTCATGCTCTCCAATAAAGACTCTATCACTCGGGTCTACTATGGTGATCTCTATACCGATGATGGTCAATACATGGAGAAAAAATCTCCTTACCACGACGCTATCGATGCCTTGTTGCGTGCTCGTATTAAGTATGTAGCAGGTGGACAAGACATGAAAGTCACTTATATGGGTGTACCTCGTGAGGCTGATAAATGGTCTTACAATGGTATTTTGACTTCTGTGCGCTACGGTACGGGTGCTAATGAAGCAACAGATGAAGGAACAGCAGAAACTCGTACTCAAGGGATGGCTGTTATTGCTTCAAACAACCCTAACCTCAAGTTAAATGTGTGGGATAAACTGCAAGTCAATATGGGAGCAGCCCATAAGAATCAATACTATCGCCCTGTGCTTTTGACGACCAAAGATGGTATTTCCCGCTATCTAACTGACGAAGAAGTGCCGCAATCGCTCTGGAAGAAGACAGATGCTAATGGTATTTTGACCTTTGATATGAATGATATTGCAGGCTACAGCAATGTACAGGTTTCTGGATATCTGGCTGTTTGGGTACCAGTTGGCGCTAAGGCAGATCAGGATGCTCGTACAACAGCAAGCAAGAAGAAAAACGCTAGTGGTCAAGTTTATGAATCTAGCGCAGCTCTTGATTCTCAGTTGATTTACGAAGGCTTCTCTAACTTCCAAGACTTTGCAACTCGTGATGACCAATATACCAATAAAGTCATTGCTAAAAATGTCAACCTCTTCAAGGAATGGGGAGTAACTTCATTTGAGCTACCACCTCAGTATGTATCTAGCCAAGACGGTACTTTCTTGGATTCTATCATTCAGAATGGTTATGCCTTTGAAGACCGCTACGATATGGCCATGAGTAAGAACAATAAATATGGTTCTTTAAAAGATTTGCTCAATGCTCTCCGTGCGCTTCACAGTGTCAATATCCAAGCCATCGCGGACTGGGTACCAGATCAAATCTATAACCTACCAGGTAAGGAAGTGGTAACAGCAACACGTGTCAATAACTATGGAACCTACCGTGAAGGCGCAGAAATTAAGGAAAAACTCTATGTAGCTAATAGTAAGACCAATGGGACTGATTTCCAAGGTAAGTACGGTGGAGCCTTCTTGGATGAGCTTAAAGCTAAATATCCAGAAATCTTTGAACGAGTACAGATTTCCAATGGTCAAAAAATGACAACAGATGAGAAGATTACCAAGTGGTCGGCTAAGTACTTCAATGGTACCAATATCTTAGGTCGTGGTGCTTACTATGTTCTTAAAGACTGGGCTAGCAACGACTATCTCACTAACAAAAATGGTGAGGTGGTATTGCCTAAGCAATTAGTTAATAAGAATGCTTACACAGGATTTGTTAGTGATGCCAATGGTACTAAGTTCTATTCAACTAGTGGTTATCAAGCTAAAAATTCCTTTATCCAAGATGAAAATGGAAATTGGTATTACTTCGATAAACGAGGCTATCTTGTAACAGGTGCTCATGAAATTGATGGCAAGCACGTTTATTTCTTGAAGAATGGTATTCAACTTCGTGATTCTATCCGTGAAGATGAAAATGGTAATCAGTACTACTATGATCAAACTGGTGCCCAAGTTCTCAACCGTTACTACACTACTGATGGTGAAAACTGGCGTTACTTTGATGCCAAGGGTGTTATGGCTCGAGGTCTTGTCAAGATAGGAGATGGACAGCAATTCTTTGATGAAAACGGCTATCAGGTTAAGGGCAAGATTGTGAGTGCTAAGGATGGCAAACTTCGTTACTTTGACAAGGATTCAGGAAATGCTGTTATTAATCGTTTTGCTCAGGGTGATAACCCAAGTGATTGGTACTATTTCGGAGCAGATGGAGTTGCTGTGACAGGTCTTCAAAAGATTGGTCAACAAACACTTTACTTTGACCAAGATGGCAAGCAAGCCAAGGGTAAAGTAGTAACTTTGGCTGATAAATCCATCCGTTACTTTGATGCCAACTCAGGAGAAATGGCAGTCGGCAAGTTTGCAGAAGGTGCCAAGAACGAATGGTATTACTTTGACCAAACTGGAAAAGCAGTGACAGGCCTTCAAAAGATTGGCAAACAAACACTTTACTTTGACCAAGATGGCAAGCAAGTCAAGGGTAAAATCGTGACACTTTCAGATAAGAGTATCCGTTACTTTGATGCTAACTCAGGAGAGATGGCAACCGACAAGTTTGTCGAAGGTTCCCCAAATGAGTGGTACTATTTTGATCAAGCTGGAAAAGCAGTGACAGGCTTGCAGCAAGTTGGTCAACAGACTCTCTATTTCACGCAAGACGGCAAGCAAGTCAAAGGAAAAGTTGTTGATGTGAATGGAGTTAGTCGATATTTCGATGTCAATTCAGGAGAAATGGCTCGAAGCAAATGGATTCAACTTGAAGATGGAAGTTGGATGTATTTTGACCGCGATGGTAGAGGTCAAAACTTCGGAAGAAACTAATCGAATGTAGCTCAATAAAAATCAAACTTTATCTGACGATATACAAAAACGATAACTCCTTTAAAGGACGTTATCGTTTTTTGCCTGTTTGGAGAATAAATGACAATTGAAAAGAAAGAAGGAATCATTGGAAACTGAAATGAATTAACAAGAGATTCCATATTGGAATAATCTTTTTCTGCACTCTATTGTGACATTCAAAGCAATGAGGATTCTATTTTTAAAGTTTGGAAATCCAAAAGCGTTTCGTTTGCGAATAATGACGCGGTTGTTAGTAGTTTCTATTTTTTAATTTGTACATTTGAGAGAAGAAAGATTTTGCTTGATTATTCATAGAGGAGCTATTCTTCACAAAAAGGCTCCATCGATGCAATAGTGTTTTACTATCTATAGAAATTATAGAGCCGAAAAATCTAGGAAATCATCGCTTTTTTCATAAAAAAATGGTATAATGAAGGGTATGAAATATCACGACTATATATGGGATTTAGGTGGTACCCTATTGGATAATTATGAGTCTTCTACAGCAGCCTTTGTAGAAACCTTAGCCCAATATGGAATAGAGCAAGAACACGACCGTGTCTACGAAGCTTTGAAGGTTTCGACAGCTTTTGCCATTGAGAAGTTTGCACCAAATATCGAGGGGTTTTTAGAGAACTACAAAGAAAATGAAGCGCGTGAGCTAGAACATCCAGTTTTGTTTGAGGGAATTCCAGAATTACTCAAAGACATTTCGGACAAGGGTGGCCGCCATTTCTTGGTTTCTCATCGAAATGACCAAGTTCTAGAACTTCTTGCTAAGACCCAGATAGCGAACTACTTCACCGAGGTGGTGACTGCTAGTTCTGGCTTTAAACGGAAGCCAGATCCTGAGTCCATGATTTATTTACGTGATAAATATCATATTACATCTGGTTTGGTCATTGGTGACAGAAATATTGATGTAGAAGCAGGTAAAGCTGCTGGCTTAGATGCCTATCTTTTTAATAACGTTGCGACATTGAGACAAGCAATAGACATGTAAGAAAAGGGAAAAAATGACAGAAGAAATCAAAAATCAACAGGCACAAGATTATGATGCCAGTCAAATTCAAGTTTTGGAGGGACTTGAAGCTGTTCGTATGCGTCCAGGTATGTATATTGGATCGACTTCAAAAGAAGGTCTTCACCATCTAGTATGGGAAATAGTTGATAACTCAATTGACGAAGCTCTAGCTGGATTTGCCAGTCACATCCAAGTCTTTATAGAGCCAGATAATTCCATCACCGTTGTGGATGATGGGCGTGGAATTCCTGTTGATATTCAGGAAAAAACAGGACGTCCCGCTGTTGAGACTGTCTTTACAGTTCTTCACGCTGGAGGAAAATTCGGCGGTGGCGGATACAAGGTTTCAGGAGGATTGCACGGTGTAGGTTCATCAGTAGTAAACGCTCTTTCAACTCAACTAGATGTTCATGTCCATAAAAACGGTAAGATTCATTACCAAGAATACCGTCGTGGTCATGTTGTTGCTGATCTTGAGGTAGTTGGAGATACGGATAAAAGCGGAACAACAGTTCACTTTACACCAGATCCAGAGATTTTTACAGAAACAACAACTTTTGACTTTGAAAAATTAAACAAACGTATTCAAGAACTAGCCTTTTTGAACCGAGGCCTTCGAATCTCCATCACAGATAAGCGTGAAGGTCTCGAACAGACTAAACATTACCACTATGAGGGTGGGATTGCTAGCTACGTTGAATATATCAACGAGAACAAGGATGTGATCTTTGATACACCAATCTACACAGACGGTGAGATGGATGATATCACAGTTGAAGTAGCCATGCAGTACACAACTGGTTACCACGAAAACGTTATGAGTTTCGCCAATAACATTCACACCCATGAAGGTGGTACGCATGAGCAAGGTTTCCGTACAGCGCTGACACGTGTTATCAATGATTATGCTCGCAAGAATAAACTACTAAAAGACAATGAAGACAACCTAACAGGAGAAGATGTCCGTGAAGGCTTGACTGCAGTTATCTCAGTTAAGCATCCAAACCCGCAGTTTGAAGGACAAACTAAGACCAAACTGGGAAATAGTGAAGTAGTCAAGATTACCAATCGCCTCTTCAGCGATGCCTTTTCTGATTTCCTCATGGAAAATCCACAGATCGCCAAGCGTATCGTGGAAAAAGGAATCTTGGCTGCCAAGGCTCGTGTAGCTGCCAAGCGTGCGCGTGAAGTCACACGCAAGAAATCTGGCTTGGAAATTTCCAATTTGCCAGGAAAACTAGCAGACTGTTCTTCTAACAACCCTGCTGAAACCGAACTCTTCATCGTCGAAGGAGACTCAGCTGGTGGATCAGCCAAATCTGGTCGTAATCGTGAATTCCAAGCTATCTTGCCAATTCGTGGTAAGATCTTGAACGTTGAAAAAGCTAGCATGGATAAAATCCTTGCCAACGAAGAAATTCGAAGCCTTTTCACAGCCATGGGAACAGGATTTGGTGCAGAATTTGATGTAACTAAGGCTCGTTACCAAAAACTCGTTTTGATGACCGATGCCGATGTTGATGGAGCCCACATTCGAACTCTCTTGCTAACCTTGATTTATCGCTATATGAAACCAATCTTAGAGGCTGGTTATGTCTACATTGCCCAACCACCAATTTATGGGGTTAAAGTTGGAAGTGAGATCAAAGAATACATTCAACCTGGTGCAGATCAAGAAATTAAACTCCAAGAAGCCTTAGCACGTCATAGTGAAGGGCGTTCAAAACCAACCATCCAACGTTATAAAGGTTTGGGAGAAATGGATGACCACCAATTGTGGGAAACAACCATGGATCCTGAACATCGCTTGATGGCGCGTGTTTCGGTAGATGATGCTGCCGAAGCAGATAAAATCTTTGATATGTTGATGGGGGATCGAGTAGAACCTCGTCGCGAATTTATCGAAGAAAACGCTGTTTACAGTACACTTGACGTCTAAAAAATGTGGGAAATAGTTCCCTTGGTTTAAAAAATATGATATAATCATTACGATTGTTTCTAGTATAAAAGGAGTTTGATATGTCTAATGGACAACTAATTTATCTAATGGTTGCGATTGCAGTCATTCTGATCTTAGCTTATGTAACAGCCATCTTTTTACGTAAGCGTAATGTAAGCAGATTAACGGCCCTTGAAGAAAGAAAAGAAGAACTCTACAACCTTCCTGTAAATGATGAGGTTGAAGCCGTTAAAAACATGCACTTGATTGGTCAAAGTCAGGTGACCTTCCGTGAATGGAACCAAAAATGGGTTGATTTATCTCTGAACTCATTTGCTGATATCGAAAATCACCTCTTTGAAGCTGAAAGCTACAACAATTCTTTCCGTTTTTTCAAAGCTGCTCACAAGATTGATCAAATTGAAAGCCAAATCGGCTTGATTGAAGAAGATATTGCAGCTATTCGCAATGCCCTTTCTGATCTTGAAAAACAAGAATCTAAGAATAGTGGCCGTGTCCTTCATGCCTTGGACTTGTTTGAATCCCTTCAACATACCGTTGCAGAAGATTCGGAGAAATATGGTAAGGCCCTTCCTGAGATTGAGAAACAATTGGAAAACATCCAATCTGAATTCTCTCAATTTGTTACCCTAAATTCATCAGGTGACCCGGTTGAAGCCGCAGCAATTCTTGATTCAACTGAAAATCATATTCTCGCTTTGACACACATCGTTGAGCGAATTCCAGCTCTTGTTGAAACCTTGACAAAGGAACTGCCAGAACAATTGGCAGATTTGGAAGAAGGCTATCGCAAGCTGTTGGATGCCAACTACCACTTTACAGAAACAGATATTGAGTCTCGTTTCCAACTTTTGCATGAATCTCTGAAAAATAATCAAGAAAATATTCGTCAGTTGGAATTGGACAATGCAGAGTATGAAAATAATCGCATCCAAGAAGAAATCAATGCGCTTTATGATATCTTCACTCGTGAAATTGCAGCTCAAAAAGTAGTTGAAAGTCTTCTTGCTACATTACCAACTTATCTCAACCACTTGAAAGAAAATAATCAGGTGCTTGTTCAGGACCTTGAACGCTTGACTAAAACCTACCTTCTTCCTGAAAGTGATGGCAATCATGTTCGTCGTCTTCAAGCAGAATTGGCTGCACTTGATACAGCTATCTTAGAGGTAACAGAAGACCAAGGCGAGCCAACTCAAGCCTTCTCTGTTCTTGAAGAACAGTTGGAAATGCTTCAAAGCAACCTCAAGGATATAGAGGATGAGCAAATCTCTGTTAGCGAACGACTTGCGCAAATTGAAAAAGACGACCTCAATGCTCGCCAAAAAGCAAATGTCTATGTGAACCGTTTGCATACTATCAAACGTTACATGGAGAAGAGAAACTTGCCAGGTATTCCTCAAAGTTTCTTGAAACTTTTCTTTACTGCAAGTCATAACACAGAAGATTTGATGGCAGAGTTAGAACAACCACAAGTGAATATTGAATCGGTTAAACGAATTCTTGAAGTCGCAACAAATGATATGGAAGCACTTGAAACAGAAACCTATGATATCGTTCAATATGCAACCTTGACTGAGCAACTACTCCAATACTCAAACCGTTACCGTTCATTTGATGAGCGTATCCAAGAGGCCTTCAACGAAGCGCTTGAAATTTTTGAAAAAGAGTTTGACTACCAGGCGTCATTTGAAAAAATTTCACAAGCCTTGGAAGTTGCTGAACCAGGAGTCACAAACCGTTTTGTAACTTCATATGAGAAAACACGTGAAACGATTCGTTTCTAAACGAGAAGCTTAGATATTTCTAAGCTTTTTTATTTTTCTAAAAAGAAATCAGAATTCTTGTTTATCATTGAAATAATAGCCTCGATTTGATATGATGGAAATATGAAAAAAAATAGAGCGAAACGTGTTTCTCACGATAAAACGAGAAGGCTATTGCTTTCCCTTGTTGGAATCTTAGGAATTGCTACGATTCTATTAGGAAGTGCTATTGGTTATAAGCTACTACAAAAGCAATCTTACGAACAAAAAATTGAAGCGCTAAAAAGCGAAAAGGACCAGCAATTCAACTCAGGTAGTCAGAAGGACCATTTCCGAAAAGGTCAAGCTGAGGTGATTGCCTACTACCCTCTGCAAGGAGAGGAAGTCATTGCGTCTGTTAGAGAAAAAATCAACCAGGATATTAAAGAAAAGCTGGAAGATAAAGAGGATTTGGTCTTTTATTATACTGAGCAGTTGGACCCAGTCTTAAAGGGAGTTGTTGCTCGTAGTATCAGTAAGCAAGTCTACGATTTGTCTGCATCAAAGGTTGAAGAAAAAGAAAAGACTTCTTTAGGGAAAATTTTCTTGACTGAAGATGGGAAAGATTTTGACCTCAGCAAACTCTTCAAAGATGCAAGCAAGGCTAAGGAACTCTTACTGACTCAAATCAAATCAACTCTAGAAGATAAGAAACTTGACCAGGCAAAAATTGATCAAGTTATAAAGAGCTTCACAGACCAAGAATTGACATCTTGGAGCTTTGATTATAAGGATAGTCAAATCATCCTTTATCCTGCTAATCCAGGGGAGACTCTGGAGGAAATTGCCTTACCAATATCCAGTTTCTTTGATGTATTGGAGTCCTCTTATCTATTAGAAAAGGATGCTGAACTGTACCAAGCATACTTTGCTCAAAAAAATAAAAAGGTTGTAGCCTTAACCTTTGACGATGGTCCAAATCCTACTACAACCACGCAAGCTTTGGATACTTTAGCTAAATATGGTGTAAAAGCAACCTTCTTTGTACTTGGTAAAAACATTGCAGGTAATGAAAACCTTCTAAAACGAATGAAATCAGAAGGTCATGTTGTAGGAAACCACAGCTGGAGTCATCCCGTTCTTTCACAACTTTCGCTCGAAGATGCTAAAAAGCAAATCACTGATACAGAAGATCTGTTAACTCAAGTTTTAGGATCAAGCTCTAAACTCATGCGTCCGCCTTATGGTGCCATTACAGATGATATTCGTAACAGTCTAGACTTGAGCTTTATCATGTGGGATGTGGATAGTTTGGACTGGAAGAGTAAGAATGAAACAGCTATTTTGACAGAGATACAACGTCAAGTTCGTAATGGATCGATCGTTCTTATGCATGATATCCATGGTCCTTCAGTTAATTCTCTACCAAGTGTCATTGAGTATTTAAAGGGTGAAGGGTATACATTTGTGACCGTTCCTGAATTGCTCAATTCTCGCTTGAAGGCTCACGAGATCTATTACGATCGTGATCAATAATTGTTAAAATCTAAAGGAGCAAGTGTTCTGATAATCAGGATTTTGTTTCTTTAGATTTTCTTCACATAGAAAGGAAAAACGATGAAATCTTATACCCTTAATAATGGAGTTTCAATTCCTGTACTAGGATTTGGAACATGGAAAGCTGAAAATGGAGAGGTAGCCTACCAAGCCGTTTTAGAAGCCTTAAAGGCTGGTTATCGTCATATCGATACTGCAGCTATCTATAAAAATGAGGAAAGTGTTGGTCGTGCTATTCGAGATAGCGGTATTCCAAGACAAGAAATCTTTGTAACGACCAAACTCTGGAATACCAATCACAGCTATGATGAAGCTCGCCAAGCATTTGAAGAATCAATGGAAAAACTGGGATTGGATTATCTAGATTTGTACCTTATCCATTGGCCAAATCCAAAACCTTTAAGAGAAAATGACGAATGGAAAACTCGCAATGCTGAAGTCTGGAGAGCGATGGAGGATCTTTACCAAGAAGGCAAAATCCGTGCTATCGGCGTTAGTAATTTCCTTCCTCATCATTTGGATGCCTTGCTTGAGACAGCAAGAGTCATTCCAGCGGTCAATCAGGTGCGCTTGGCACCAGGAGTTTATCAAGAGGAAGTGGTTGACTACTGTAGAGAGAAAGGAATTCTCTTAGAGGCTTGGGGGCCATTTGGACAAGGAGAGTTGTTTGAACAGAAAGAAGTCCAAGAAATTGCTGCGAAGCATGGGAAATCAGTGGCTCAAATTGCCTTGGCTTGGAGTTTGGCAGAAGATTTTTTACCCCTACCTAAGTCAGTGACAGCCTCTCGTATCCAGAGCAATCTTGACTGTTTTGGAATTGAACTCAGCAAAGACGAGCGAGAAGTCTTAAAGACAATTTTAGTGACTTCGGGCGCACCTCGTGTGGATGAGATGGATTTTTAGTTTGTGAAATCTATTTATACTGAAATAACAAAGACTAGGAATTTTAAATTCTAGTCTTTTTGTGTATAAAAAATCTAAATTGTTTGTATAATGAAATAATTTTATGGATTGAAATATAGGAATGAATTTAAAAAAACTGTGGTTTGATGGAGCAAATAACACGAATGATAAAATTAAATAAGTAAAATATATACGTAAATATTACATTTTTGTGACAATTCAGATTTTTATGAAAATTTATGATTATTTGCGTTATAATAGGTATACTTTAAAGAAAAAGGAGATTATTTATGAATAGACGACAACGTTTTTCATTACGGAAATACAAATTTGGTCTTGCTTCAGTTTTATTGGGAACTGCATTGGTTTTTGGAGCAAGTCAAGTCAGTGCCAATGAGCAGAGTACAGGTGAAAATCAAGCTCAAACTCAGGAAATTAAGACAGAGCTAAAAGACGATAAACACTCAAACTCTGCGACTGACCAAACCAATACTAATGGGATAGCACCAGTAGTTGGAGAGAAACAAGAAGTTGAAACTTCTAAAGAGGATGCTAGTAAACAAGATGCTAAGGTAGATGCTCCGGTTGATAAAACTGCCGAAGCCCAAGAATCAGGAAAAGATAGCGCAGTTGCAAAAGAAGAAAATCAAGGTGTCGTTCAAAAAGAAACAACAGTCGATACCAGTACAGCGCCTGCTACTGAGAAGTCCTCTACCATAGAGAAAAAAGAGGCTAAAGCAACGACAGCTCCTAAAACTAATGGAGAAACAGCAACTACAGAAAAAGAACAAGAAAAAACTGAGTCTGCAAAACCAAATAGTCTTTCAAGCAATGATATCATCACAGTACCGAAAACTTGGAAGGCTGGTTACAAGGGGACAGGGACCGTTGTTGCCATTATTGACTCAGGGCTTGATTTGAATCATGAGGTTCTTCGAATTTCGGATCCGTCAAAAGCAAAATTTAAAAACAAGGAAGCTATCGAAGCAGCTAAAAAGGCTGCTGGAATCGATTACGGTAAATGGTATAGCGATAAGGTTGTCTATGCCTATGACTACTTTGACGGAACAGATAAAATCAAAGAAGCAGAAAGAACTTCTCATGGGATGCACGTAACAGGGATTGCAGCTGGAAATCCTGATAAAGAAGCACCGAATGGCGAAAAAGTTTATGGTGTGGCGCCAGAAGCCCAAGTCATGTTTATGCGTGTCTTTTCAGACCGCCAAAAAACGACCAGTTCTGCCCTTTATGTAAAGGCGATTGATGATGCAGTTGCCTTAGGAGCAGATGCTATTAATATGAGTTTGGGATCTAGCACTGGTTCTATGGTGGATGCTGGTTCCGATATCGTGGATGCCATCAAACGGGCTCGTGCCAAGGGAGTATCTGTTCTTATCTCAGCAGGAAACAGCAATACATTTGGAAATGGTTATTCAAAACCGCTAGCCGAAAACCCAGACTATGGCTTGGTTGGAAATCCATCCACTGTTGAAGACTCAATTTCAGTTGCTTCTGTCAACAATAAAACATTGACAACAGCCGTTTTTGAAGTTAAAGGTCTAGAGGGAAATGCCGGCCTTCATAACGGAAAATTTGATTATAATCAACCTGAAGCAGATAAGGACTTTGAAAAAGGAAAAGAGTACGAATACGTCGAAGCAGGGTTAGGTCGTGAAGAAGACTTTGCGAAGTTGGATTTAACTGGGAAACTTGCCCTCATTCAGCGAGGAGCTATGAACTTTTCAGAGAAGATCAAAAATGCACGAAAACACGGTGCAGTTGGTGCTTTGATCTACAATAATGTAGAAGGTGCAAACATCAATATGGCTATTGATGATGAAGCAAAGAAAATTCCTTCTGTATTTATTTCTAAACAGTATGGTGAAGCCTTAAAATCAGGAAACTACAAGATTGTTTTTAATGGTAAGATGGATAATCGTCCTTCTGATGTAGCCAATCAGCTATCTGACTTTTCAAGTTGGGGAGTGACTACCGATGGACAATTGAAACCAGATGTGACAGCTCCTGGTGGCAATATCTACTCATCCTTTAATGACAATACCTACGGTAGTATCAGCGGAACCAGTATGGCGGCTCCTCACGTTACGGGTGTTGCAGTTCTGGTTAAGGAATACCTTCAAAAACACCATCCAGAATTGACTCCTGAGCAAGTATCAGAGACTGTCAAGGCCTTGATCATGTCAACTGCAAAACCACATGTTAATAAGGACACAGGCACTTATACCTCTCCTCGTCAGCAAGGTTCTGGTATTGTGGATACAGCTGCTGCAGTGTCAACAGACCTCTATGTAACGGGTGAAAATGGTTATCCAAGCGTGACTTTAGGAAATGTTGGAGATCAATTTACTTTCAAGGTCACTGTACACAACATTTCAGATACTGACCGCACTCTCAAGATGGTGGTGAATACCAATACAGACGAAGTCCAAGATGGAAAATTCACCCTTCGACCTCGAAAACTAACGGAGACAGTCTGGCCTGAAGTGACGGTCAAAGCCCACAGCAGTCAAACAGTCACTGTTAAAGTGGATGCTCGAAAATTTGCTGCTGAACTCAGCAAACAAATGTCAAATGGCTATTTCCTTGAAGGTTTTGTTCGCTTTGTAGATCCAGCAGATGATGGGGATATTGTAAGTCTTGCATTTATGGGCTTCCGAGGTGAATTCCAAAATCTCCCTGCTGTCGAAAAACCAATTTACAATCTTGTCCGAGAAGGGAAAAATGGATTTTACACGGAAGTAGACAAAGAAAATCCCGCCGTTAACTACTCTAATGATGCTACCTATCTAGCTACCTTGCAAAATGACCTTCTAGTGTCTAAAGGTCAACGCCAAGGACGCCGAATTACTGTTCTTGGGATTGAACAAAATGCTGAAGGTAAGCATGTTCTTCAGTTGGACGAAAAAGGGAATGTCCGTATTGCCATTTCTCCAAATGATGATGGAAACAAAGACCTAGTTGAATACAAAACGGTTGCTTTGAGAAATCTTGTAAATCTTCGGGCTACAGTTTATGCGGCTACGGATACTAAGCATGAACATCCTATTTGGGAGGGCGATGCAAAGGATCTTCGTAAGAATTATTTTGATGGTGACAGTAGAAATCTGAAGAGTTATATTCTAGATAATACCGCTTGGAGAGGTCAGGATTTTGATGGCAATACTGTTGCAGATGGTTTATATGACTATGTTATTAGTTACACACCAGATGTTCCAGGAGCCAAAGAACAATACACGACCTTCAAAATTCAGATTGATACTCAAAAACCTGTCATCACAAGTGGTTATATTCGCTTTAAAGATGGAAATCAAGAATTCGTAGCTCGAAAACCAAAAGATGTGGGTCAAGGCGGTATCCTTTCAGAAAAAGTCTTCTATATCACACCATTTGATCAGAAAGGGACCATGGTTCTAACTGGGAAAGACCAGTCTGGAACTCGTGCGCTTGAGAACACCCATCTGATTAAGGCCAATGCTGACGGTAGTTATACACTTCCTAAGAATGTTGACAAGGCTAATATTTACTATCTTGTTGAGGACTATGCAGGAAATGTAGACTATATCTCACTTGCTGAACTTGTCCGCGATCAAAATAGTGGTCGAGTGAAAATTGCCTTGAAGGATGCAAAAACAAACCAGGATATTGATACCCTCTACGTCTATCGAATCAAAAATAGCAAGGGACAATATGTTGATGTTGACAAGACAAAAGCGATTCATTTCTTACAGTTTGGTCATTATACAGCAGAAATTTTCAGTTATGACCGAACAGAATTAAAATTTATCAGTGCTTTGTCCCAAGAGTTTGACTTGACGGAAGAAAATAGTTTCCAAACCATTACCTTCCTAGCAAATCTCCTAGAATATGCACCGGTATCTGTTTCCTTCAACCAAGCAGTTCCAAAGACGACTACAGTGGTTCTGAAAGGAGAAGATGGGACAAGTATCACTCTTCCTGCTGAAAAATACGGTCAATACGCCTTTGGTAAGAAAGTTGCTACAGGTCGTTATACTGTACAAGTCACCTTGCCAACTGGATATGAACTCCTTGAAGATCTCGTTTCCTTGCTCGTGAAGCCAGGTCGAAATAATGCTTTGCGTCTATCTGTTGTGTCTAAGTTGGCCTTGATTGCTGCGGTAAATCAACAAAAAGAACTGGTAGAAACGTCTCGTTACTTTAATAGTAGTGCAGATAAGAGAAAAGCTTATGACCAAGCTTTCCAAGTGGCACAGTCAGCCTTGTCAAGCAAGTTGAAGCAAGAATTGATTGATGGCGTTCTCGCTAGTCTTGAGGCTGCTGGTAAAGCTTTGGATGGAAAAGATTCGAACGTTACAGCCTTGAAAGAAGCTATGAAAGCTTACTACGCAACGACTAAAACTGGACGATATGCGAATGCCAAAGAAAAAGTACGTCGAGCTTATGATCGTGCCTTCCAAGAAATCGCCTTACTAGCTGTGGACCCTAGAGTCAAACAGGATCAAATTGACCAATCTCTCATTGCCCTAGCAACAGCTAAAAGTAAATTGAATGGCAAAGCTACAGACTTCTCTAGTCTGAAGAAACTGGTCAAGGATGAACGTCTTTTCCAAGAAAAGAACGCGAGATTTATCTATGCAGACAAGAAAGAAAAAGCAGCTTATCTTTTAACTTTTAAAGAGGCACAGGAACTCCTTAAAGATCCAGGAGCGAGCCAAGAAGATGTCAAAGATGCCATTACAGCCTTGAAACAAGCCAAGAGAAATCTACATGGCAAAAAAACAAAAGCGAAAAGACATCCTTAAACAGGACTTTCTGAAGCTTTACTGATAAATGAGTCTGGAACTTTGTTTTCAGACTCATTTTTGGTTTACACTAGCTAGAAAATCTGCTATAATACTAGCTAGGAAAGAAAGTCTTAGGGCGTTCTTCAGCGAGCTTGGGGTAGTGGGAGCCAAGTAGAACAAGGTAAGAAACTGGCGCTTTCTGTCGTATTTTTAAAAACAATGAAGTAATAAATTAGGGTGGAACCGCGTTTCTGACGCCCCTAGTCGCAAGGCTTGGGTGTTGAAATTCGGTTCTTTTTGAATTTCGTCTAATGCCTAAGTAGAAAGGAGCATAATGCTTAAAGGATCTTGTTTATGCAAAGCAGTGACCTACACTTTAGATGAGGAATTGTCGGAATTAGTTTTTTGCCACTGCTCATTCTGTCGGAAAGCAACTGCGTCTGCCTATACAGTGAATGCCAAAGTTAGTAGTAAAAACCTAGTATTGCATGGAAAAGAACAGTTGGTTACCTATAGTTCATCTCCAGGAAAACAACGCTATTACTGTCAGAACTGTCATAGTCAAATTTTCACTGCTCAAGAAAATATACCAGAAGTCTGTGCTTTGAAACTAGGTACAATAGACGAATGCGATCAGAATTTACAAACTGTTCCCAAACGTCATATTTTTCAGGACCCAGCTTTTTCTTGGTTGCTTGATGAATAAAGCTAAAAAGATAATATAAATTAAAGGAGTAAACAATGTCTAAGAAATTAACATTTCAAGAAATTATTTTGACTTTGCAACAATTTTGGAATGACCAAGGTTGTATGCTTATGCAGGCTTATGATAATGAAAAAGGTGCAGGGACAATGAGTCCTTACACTTTCCTTCGTGCTATTGGGCCTGAGCCATGGAATGCGGCTTATGTAGAGCCATCACGTCGTCCTGCCGACGGTCGCTACGGGGAAAATCCTAACCGTCTTTACCAACACCACCAATTCCAAGTGGTCATGAAGCCTTCTCCATCAAATATTCAAGAACTTTACCTTGAATCTTTGGAAAAATTGGGAATTAATCCTTTGGAGCACGATATTCGTTTTGTCGAGGACAACTGGGAAAATCCATCAACTGGATCTGCTGGTCTTGGTTGGGAAGTTTGGCTTGATGGGATGGAAATCACTCAGTTTACTTATTTCCAACAAGTCGGTGGATTGGCAACTGGCCCTGTGACTGCGGAAGTTACTTATGGTTTGGAACGCTTGGCTTCTTACATCCAAGAAGTAGACTCTGTTTACGATATTGAGTGGGCTGATGGTGTAAAATATGGAGAAATCTTTATCCAGCCTGAGTACGAGCATTCAAAATATTCATTTGAAATTTCGGACCAAGAAATGTTGCTGGAAAACTTTGATAAGTTTGAAAAAGAAGCTGGTCGCGCCTTGGAAGAAGGTTTGGTTCACCCTGCCTATGACTATGTTCTCAAATGTTCACACACCTTTAACCTACTTGATGCGCGTGGTGCTGTATCCGTAACCGAACGCGCAGGCTATATCGCTCGTATTCGTAACTTGGCCCGTGTCGTAGCTAAAACCTTTGTCGCAGAACGCAAACGCCTAGGCTACCCACTTTTGGATGAAGCAACACGAGCTAAACTCCTAGCAGAAGACGCAGAATAAAGAGAGTGACAAATTACGAAAATGGGCGAACAGAGTGAGCCCTGAGCCAGTTGCCGCAGTGATGAAGGTATCCTTAGTGAAGCTAAGGATACTAGGCAAAATTGGAGACTTTTGGCTCCAATTTTAGCAATGAAACGACGAAGTCGGTTGCTTGCGTGCCAATCACATAAGGCAAACTGGAAAATAAAAAGATACTTTTCGGAGAAAAAATATGATAAAAAACTTATTAGTAGAACTCGGTCTTGAAGAGTTACCAGCCTACGTAGTAACCCCAAGTGAAAAACAACTAGGTGAAAAAATGGCAGCCTTCCTCAAGGAAAACCGCCTGTCCTTTGAAGACATTCAAACCTTCTCAACACCCCGTCGTTTGGCTGTTCGTGTGACTGGTCTTGCAGACAAACAGTCTGATTTGACAGAAGATTTCAAGGGTCCAGCAAAGAAAATTGCTTTGGATAGTGATGGAAACTTCACCAAAGCAGCCCAAGGATTTGTCCGTGGAAAAGGATTGACAGTTGAAGATATCGAATTCCGTGAAATCAAGGGTGAAGAATACGTCTATGTTACCAAGGAAGAAGTGGGTCAAGCAGTTGAAGCCATTGTTCCAGGTGTAGTAGACGTCTTGAAGTCACTGACTTTCCCTGTCAGCATGCACTGGGCTAACAACACCTTTGAATACATCCGCCCTGTACACACTTTGACAGTTCTCTTGGACGAGCAAGAGTTTGACTTGGATTTCCTTGATATCAAGGGCGGTCGTGTAAGCCGCGGTCATCGTTTCTTGGGACAAGAAACTAAGATTCAGTCAGCATTGAGCTATGAAGAAGATCTTCGTAAGCAGTTTGTAATCGCGGATCCTCGTGAACGTGAGCAAATGATTGTTGACCAAATCAAATCAATCGAAGCTGAACATGGTGTAGGTATCGAAATTGATGCGGATTTGCTTAATGAAGTCTTGAACTTGGTTGAATACCCAACTGCCTTCATGGGAAGTTTTGACGCCAAATACCTTGAAGTGCCAGAAGAGGTCTTGGTGACTTCGATGAAGGAACACCAACGCTACTTCGTTGTCCGTGATCAAGACGGTAAACTCTTGCCAAACTTCATTTCAGTCCGTAACGGAAACGCAGAGCATTTGGAAAATGTTATCAAGGGAAATGAAAAAGTCTTGGTTGCCCGCTTGGAAGACGGAGAATTCTTCTGGCGTGAGGACCAAAAATTGGTTATTTCTGACCTTGTTGAAAAATTGAACCATGTGACCTTCCACGAAAAGATTGGTTCTCTTCGTGAACACATGATTCGTACTGGTCAGATTGCCATTCTCTTGGCAGAAAAAGCTGGCTTGTCAGTGGATGAAACAGTTGACCTTGCTCGTGCAGCAGCCATTTACAAGTTTGACTTGTTGACGGGGATGGTTGGTGAGTTTGATGAGCTCCAAGGGATTATGGGTGAGAAATATGCCCTCCTTGCTGGGGAAACTCCAGCAGTTGCAGCAGCGATTCGTGAACACTACATGCCGACAGCTGCTGACGGAGCTCTTCCAGAGAGCAAGGTGGGAGCCATTCTAGCCATCGCTGATAAATTGGATACGATTTTGAGTTTCTTCTCAGTTGGCTTGATTCCATCAGGTTCTAATGACCCTTATGCCCTTCGTCGTGCGACGCAAGGTGTAGTTCGTATCTTGGATGCTTTTGGTTGGCACATTGCTATGGATGAGCTGATCGATAGCCTTTACAGTTTGAAATTTGACAGCTTGACTTATGCAAATAAAGCAGAGGTTATGGACTTTATCAAGGCTCGTGTTGATAAGATGATGGGGTCAACTCCGAAAGATATCAAGGAAGCAGTCCTTGCAAGTTCGAACTTTGTTGTGGCGGATATGCTGGAAGTAGCAAGTGCTCTTGTCGAAGCGAGCAAGGAAGAAGACTTCAAACCATCTGTCGAATCCCTCTCACGTGCTTTCAACTTGGCAGAAAAAGCAGAAGGAACTGATACTGTTGATCCTGCTCTCTTTGAGAATGAAGAAGAGAAAGCCTTGGCAGAAGCCGTAGAATCACTTGTTTTGTCAGGAACTGCAAGCCAACAATTAGAACAACTCTTTGCGCTCAGTCCAGTTATTGATGCTTTCTTTGAAAATACCATGGTAATGGCCGAAGATCAAGATATTCGTCAAAATCGATTGGCTATCTTGTCGCAATTAACCAAGAAAGCAGCTAAGCTCGCTCGTTTCAACCAAATCAATACCAAATAAACTCAGTCAAACGAACTGTATCTTATCACAAAGGAGAAGAAATGGATCCGAAAAAAATAGCTCGTATCAATGAGCTTGCTAGAAAGAAAAAAACAGAAGGCCTAACTTCTGCTGAAAAAGTGGAACAAGCTAAGCTTCGTGAGGAATACATCGAAGGCTATCGTCGTTCAGTTCGTCACCACGTCGAGGGTATCAAAATCGTGGATGAACAAGGAAACGATGTTACACCAGAAAAACTACGCCAAGTACAACGTGAAAAAGGTTTGCACGGCCGTAGTCTTGATGATCCGAATTCATAACATTCAAGGGTTTTGTAGATGATTTACAAAACCTTTTTTTGCTAATAACAAAAAAGAAGGAGCCAAGTGGCTCCTTTTTGATTTTTTAGTTGCTTGCACCAGAAGTAGCGTCTGCACCACCACCGTGGCCTCCAGCATCACCTGAATCAGAAGCACCAGAAGTAGCATCAGCGTCTCCATGACCTCCAGCAGCAGGAGCGAATGGCCCACTACCGCCTACCAAACGTTGACCCGTTTCTTTTAGGTACCAGTCAAGCCATGGTTGGAAGTTAAAGACGATTTCATTGATACCAGCGTATGATCCGTCAGGATAATACATCGCTTGGTAGTTGTGAGTGTTGATAACACCTGCAGGTGAACCTGGGACGATTGTACGAACGTATTCTTGGTTTCCGTTGCGGAGTGTTCCGATAACCCACTCTACGTTCTTCATACGTGCTGGTGGAAGTGATCCATGAACAGTTGACATACGACTACCTGATTGAGGTGGTACACGTTTAGCGAACATGGTGTCTGGATCTTGGTGAGCGTTGTTGTAGTAGAGGAATTGGTTGTTGTCGTCAGCGTATGTCAATTCAAATGGCATAGCTTTCAAGAACATATCGATTTGGTTAACTGTCAGGATACCGTGGTCCAATTTGACATAGGTATCACCAGAAACAGCGCCAGTGATTGCTGCAACTTTTTCTACCCATTCTGGATCGTCAGGGTCAACTTCTGTAATGGTTGTAGCAATTGGTTTTCCACAATCCAAGTCTTCTGGTTCGATTGGTTTTGGTTTTTTCAATTTCGAAACGACTCCTACATATTTAACAAAGTTATCTAAGCAAGTTTCAAGGAATTTAACAGTTCCTTCGTTGGTGATGTTTCCATTGTTATCAAAAGCTTCTTTGGCTTTACCAAGAAGGAATTCATTACCTGGAAGTGTGTAGGCATTGACACCAGGAGCGTCAAGGATCTTACGAAGGTGAACTTGGGCACGTGAAGTTCCTTGGTCGTAGTATGATGCTCCCACAATCATAACAGGCTTGTTTTCAAATGGATGAACTTCGTATGAAAGCCATTCAAGTACAGATTTGAGTGAAGCTGAGATAGTGTGGTTGTGCTCAGGAGTGGCGATAATGACACCATCAGCACGTGTAATCTTGTTATACAAGAAACGCAATTGGAAACTTTCGTCCCATTTTTCGTCTTGGTTAAACATTGGAACTTCGTCAATTTCAAGAACTTCTAATTCAAATTTGAATTTGAAATTGCGACGAATAAATTCCAAGAGTTTGCGGTTATATGATTGATCGTAGTTTGATCCAACAAGTCCAACAAATTTCATTCTTTCGGTCTCCTATCTTACAAATTTTCCCAGTCAAATTCTTCTGCATCTTTGCGAAGCAATTCTTGCGCATTGCGCAATTTTTCAGTAATCTTCACAAAGATACGGAAGTCATCAAAGATGGCATCCAATTTCTTGATGACGTCAAGGTCAACCAAGTCACCACTTGGGTTAAATGCTTGAAGAGAGTGAGAAAGCAAGAATTCATCTGGTAAAACATTTGCCTTGATTTCAGGAGCGTTCAAGATTTGACGAAGTTGCAATTGGGCACGAGATGAACCAAGTGTACCGTAAGAAGCACCAGTGATCATGATTGGTTTGTTCAAAAGTGGGTAGATACCGTAAGATAGCCAAGCAAGAGCGCTCATCAAAACTGCAGGGATAGAGTGGTCGTACTCAGGAGTACCGATAATCACACCATCAGCTTCTTCAATTTTAGCTGCAATCTCAAGAATTTCAGCTGGAAGTTGCTTATCTGCTGGTTTGTTGAAAACAGGGATATCCTTGATTTCAACGAGTTCAATTTCAGCTTTATCAGCAAAGTGTTTTTGCATGTATTGGAGCAATTGGCGGTTTGTAGAACGTTTAGAGTTCGTTCCAACAATGGCAATAAGTTTTAGCATGAGATTTCCTTTCTCTTTTTACATAATACAATTTTGAAGGCCTGAAGAACATGCAAGGCGTCCCTCTTTGTCTATGAGGATGGCTTCAATTCCATCTATACTTTCGACTTGCCAGAGGATAGAAGCACTTCGTTCTCCGAAAAGGCGCGTTGTCCAAATCTCACCATCGACGGATTTATCTGAGACAATCGTTAGGCTAGCGAGATCGGTTTCGACAGGGAATCCTGTCTCACTATCAAAGATATGGTGATAGTCTTTTCCATCTACTGTCAGGTGGCGTTCATAGATACCTGAAGTGACAACAGATTTGTTAGAAGCAGGGATAGTTAGGAGATGATTGCCACGAGGATTTCGCGGATCTTGAATCCCAATCTGCCAGGCTTTCCCTTCTTTGGCTTGGTTGTTCCCGATGGTGAGGATATTTCCTCCGAGATTGATCAAGGCAGAGGTGACACCGTGTTCTTTCAAATACTGGGCAACCTTATCTGCACTATAGCCTTTAGCTAAGCAACCTAAATCAAGTTTCATTCCCTTTTTCTCTAAATAGACAGTAGAGTTAGTCGGATCCAACTTGATAAAATGCGGGTCAACTAGAGGCAAGACAGCTTCGATTTCGTTTAGCTCTGGGAGTCGGGCATCTGAAAAGCCGATTCGCCAGGTTTGAATCAAGGGGCCAATACTGATATTGAGATGGCTAGATGGAGCTAGGCTATGCTCCAGTCCAAGAGCAATCAGTTCAAATAGGTCAGGATGAACCTTAACAGGTGCGATTCCAGCCTGGTAGTTGATTTCCATCAGTTCGGATTCTCGACTATTGGCGTTGAAGCGGTATTCGAGCTCCTTGAGTAAATCAAAGGCTCCTTGAAGTAGGCAATCAGCCTGTTCATCTACTAATGAAATCGTGATAGTTGTTCCCATTAGCCGTTCAGAACGTGAATGAAGAGGCAAGCTACCAGCTCCTTTCTCTTTATAGGAAATCATTCAATATAAGGTCGTTAAAGAAAAATTAAACCCCTTACATTTTCTTTCCATGTATCTAGCATATCATAAAGTCAGCGTTTTCACAAATAAATTTTGACAAAAAGTCAAGAAATATGCTCAGAATTAATATGAAAACGATAGAAAAATTAGATTTATCAATGTTAAGTGTATTTTTTTCTGAAAAAAAGAGAATTCTGAGCAAATACCTTGTAAACGCTAACAGTAAATGATATACTAGAAAGGTAAATCAAAAATTAAAGGTAGGAATTTTTCTATGAGTAAAATCGTTGTAGTTGGTGCTAACCACGCTGGTACAGCTTGTATTAATACCATGTTGGACAACTTCGGACATGAGAACGAAATCGTAGTATTTGACCAAAACTCAAATATTTCATTCCTTGGTTGTGGAATGGCGCTTTGGATCGGGGAACAAATTGATGGCCCAGAAGGTCTCTTCTACTCTGATAAAGAAAAGTTGGAAGCAAAAGGTGCTAAAGTTTACATGAACTCACCAGTTCTTTCAATTGACTACGATAACAAAGTTGTGACTGCAGAAGTTGAAGGTAAAGAACACAAAGAGTCTTATGACAAATTGATCTTTGCAACTGGTTCAACTCCAATCTTGCCTCCAATCGAAGGTGTTGAAATCGTTAAGGGCAACCGCGAATTCAAAGCAACTCTTGAAAATGTACAATTTGTTAAATTGTACCAAAACGCTGAAGAAGTTATTGAAAAACTTGAAGACAAGAGCAAACACCTTGAGCGCATTGCCGTTGTTGGTGGTGGTTACATCGGTGTAGAACTTGCCGAAGCTTTCGAGCGTCTTGGAAAAGAAGTTGTGCTTGTCGATATCGTAGACACTGTCTTGAACGGTTACTATGATAAAGATTTTACACAAATGATGGCGAAGAACTTGGAAGACCACAACATCCGCTTGGCTCTTGGTCAAACAGTTAAAGCCATCCAAGGTGATGGAAAAGTTGAACGCTTGGTAACAGACAAAGAAACATTTGATGTAGATATGGTGGTTCTTGCTGTTGGTTTCCGTCCAAACACAGCTCTTGCTGACGGTAAGATTGAACTCTTCCGTAACGGTGCCTTCCTTGTAGATAAGAAACAAGAAACATCTATCCCAGGTGTATACGCTGTTGGTGACTGTGCAACTGTTTATGACAATGCACGTAAAGATACAAGCTACATCGCTCTTGCATCAAACGCTGTACGTACTGGTATCGTTGGTGCTTACAATGCTTGTGGCCATGAATTGGAAGGAATCGGAGTTCAAGGATCAAACGGTATTTCAATCTACGGTCTTCACATGGTTTCAACTGGTTTGACTCTTGAAAAAGCCAAAGCTGCAGGCTATAATGCAACTGAAACTGGATTTAACGATCTTCAAAAACCAGAATTTATAAAACATGACAACCACGAAGTTGCCATCAAGATTGTCTTTGACAAAGACAGCCGCGAAATCCTTGGTGCACAAATGGTGTCACATGATGCTGCTATCAGTATGGGTATCCACATGTTCTCACTTGCTATCCAAGAGCATGTAACAATTGATAAATTGGCATTGACAGACCTATTCTTCTTGCCACACTTTAACAAACCATACAACTACATCACAATGGCTGCTCTTACAGCTGAAAAATAAAAATTGATGAACTATCTGTCCTTAAGTTAAGGTCAGATAGTTTTTTAGTTATACTCTTCGAAAATCAAATTCAAACCACGTCAGCTTCGCCTTACCGTATATATGTTACTGACTTCGTCAGTTCTATCTACAACCTCAAAGCAGTGCTTTGAGCAACCTGCGGCTAGCTTCCTAGTTTGCTCTTTGATTTTCATTGAGTATCAATCTGTACCCATACAATTATCCTTTTTTTATCTTGTACTTCATTCTAATCTGGCTTAAAATGAAATGGTAGCTACCAATACAAATAATGAGGATAAAACAAATGACTGAAAATCGTTATGAACTAAATAAAAACTTGGCACAGATGCTTAAGGGCGGTGTTATCATGGATGTGCAGAACCCTGAACAGGCTCGGATTGCGGAAGCTGCTGGTGCGGCAGCTGTTATGGCCTTGGAGCGGATTCCAGCTGATATTCGGGCAGTTGGCGGGGTTTCCCGTATGAGTGATCCAAAGATGATTAAGGAAATCCAAGAAGCGGTCAGTATTCCAGTGATGGCCAAGGTCAGAATCGGGCATTTTGTAGAAGCTCAGATTTTAGAAGCCATTGAGATCGACTATATCGATGAGAGTGAAGTGCTTTCTCCAGCTGACGACCGTTTTCATGTGGACAAGAAAGAATTTAAAGTTCCTTTTGTCTGTGGGGCTAAGGACTTGGGTGAAGCCTTGCGTCGTATCGCTGAGGGAGCTTCCATGATTCGGACAAAAGGAGAACCGGGTACAGGAGATATCGTCCAAGCCGTTCGCCATATGCGTATGATGAATCAAGAAATTCGCCGCATTCAAAACCTCCGTGAAGATGAGCTCTATGTGGCTGCCAAGGAGTTGCAAGTCCCTGTTGAATTAGTCCAATACGTCCACCAACATGGAAAATTACCAGTTGTCAACTTCGCAGCCGGAGGTGTGGCAACGCCAGCAGATGCGGCCTTGATGATGCAACTGGGGGCAGAAGGCGTCTTTGTCGGTTCAGGTATTTTCAAGTCAGGCGACCCTGTTAAACGAGCAAGTGCTATTGTTAAGGCCGTAACCAACTACCAAAATCCTCAAATTCTGGCTCAAATTTCTGAAGATCTAGGGGAGGCCATGGTTGGTATCAATGAGAATGAAATCCAAATTCTCATGGCTGAGCGAGGAAAATAGATGAAAATCGGAATATTAGCCTTGCAAGGTGCCTTTGAAGAGCATGCTAAAGTGCTAGAAAAGTTAGGTGTTGTTAGTGTTGAAATCAGAAATTTAGATGATTTTCAACAAGTTCAGAGTGACTTATCTGGTTTGATTTTACCTGGAGGGGAATCTACAACCATGGGCAAACTCTTGCGTGACCAGCAGATGCTGATTCCAATCCGAGAAGCGATTTTATCTGGTCTTCCCGTTTTTGGGACCTGTGCAGGTTTAATCTTGCTAGCTAAGGAAATCGTTTCTCAAGAAGAAAGTCATCTAGCGACTATGGACATAGTAGTTGAGCGCAATGCCTATGGACGCCAACTGGGAAGTTTTTATACAGAAGCAGAATGTAAGGGAGTCGGTCAGATTCCCATGACCTTTATCCGTGGACCGATTATCAGTAGTGTTGGAGAGGGTGTAGAAATTCTAGCAACAGTTGATAATCAAATCGTAGCTGCGCAAGAAAAAAATATGCTGGTAACTTCTTTTCATCCAGAATTGACAGATGATGTTGGCTTGCACCAGTACTTTATCAATATGTGTAAAGAAAAAAGTTGAGAAAATGATTCTCAACTTTTTTACATGTAATAAACAATCGCGATATATTGGAGTGCAGATGCTGCTAGGATAAAGAGATGCCAAATCATGTGGAAATAAGGTTTTTTCTTAGCGTAAAATCCAGCTCCAACTGTATAACAGAGTCCGCCAGTTACCATGAGACTCCAGAAAATTGGTGTTGTTTGACTGATAATGGCAGGAATGATAGCCAGAACCAACCAGCCCATAATCAAATAAAGAGCAAGGCTGAATTTCTCATTGACCTTTTTAGCAAAGATTTTATAGAGGATGCCAAAGATGGTCGTTCCCCACTGAATGGCAATGATCAGATAGCCAAACCAGTTATTCATCAAAGTCAATACGACCGGCGTATATGAGCCTGCGATAGCCACATAAATCATAGAATGATCGATGATTCGCAAGACGTATTTGTGGGTCGAACCATAGGCCATAGAGTGGTAAATGGTTGACGAGAGGAACATGAGAAAGAGACTGATAACAAAGATAGAAACGCCAAAAGATGATAAAAATCCGTGTGCTTCATAACTATAGGTGGATGAAATGGGGAGTAGGATGAGCATGATAACGGCACCCACAGCATGGGTCACGCTATTAGCAATTTCCTCTCCAAAACTGAGTTTTTTACTGAGCTTTAGACTAGTATTCATTGGATTTCCTCCTCTTCTTTGATAAGGATTAAGTCTAGAGTTTGATGATAGAGTTTAACCGTTTGACAGCTGGTTTGGATAATAGGATTTTCTGGATCAATCCCATGGTTCATGTAGTCCACAAAAGCGTCGTAGAGCTGGTCTGAGCTCGCTTGAGTTTGTAGAGTATTAAGTGTCTGAGCGATTTCTTGGATCGAAAAGACAGACTTGAGAGTGGTGATGGCAATCAAACGGGCAATCTGTTTGCGTTGGTATTTTTTCTTGTCTGGCTTTGTCAGGTAACCATGTTTGACATAGTTATTGACCATGGATGCTGTTAGACCCTTGTCTTTATCTGGAGAGATAGGGGCACAGACTTGATTGACATAAAGTAAAACTTGATCCAGATAGAGGTCAATATTTGGAATGTCTTCCCATTTTGGGTAGGAAAAGTTAGAATTCATTTCCAACTCCTTTTTATCTAGTTTCGATAACTAGATTATAAAATAATAAAAAACAAAAGTCAAGTTTCAACTGCTTGTAGAAAGCTTTAAATTATGCTATGATGAGAGAAACTAGTTAGAAATGAGGGGAAAAGATGGAGATTCGTTTAGCTTTTCCAAACGAAGTAGATGCGATTATGCAGGTGATGGAGGATGCTAAAAAGTGCTTAGCTGAGTCTGGTAGCGACCAGTGGCAAAATGGCTATCCAAATGCAGATATCATTATTGATGATATCATCTCTGGTCAAGCTTATGTGGCCTTGGAAGAAGGAGAACTGCTAGCTTATGCTGCTGTGACCAAGAGCCCAGAGGAAGCCTATGAAGCCATTTATGAAGGGAGTTGGCAGGGGGGAGAATCAGAATATCTGGTCTTTCACCGTATCGCTGTGGCAGCAGATGTCCAAGGACAAGGTGTTGCTCAGACTTTCCTAGAAGGCTTGATTGAAGGTTTTGATTATCTAGATTTTCGTTCAGATACGCATGCAGAAAACAAGGTTATGCAGCATATCTTTGAAAAGCTAGGCTTCCAAAAGGTTGGTAAGGTTCCAGTTGATGGGGAACGTTTGGCCTATCAGAAATTAAAAAAATGAAGCAGAAAAAGTACGCAAAAATGCTCTACCCGTCGCCAATTGGAACCTTATCCTTAGTTGCTGACGAGCAATATCTGTATGGAATTTGGGTACAGGACCAAACCCATTTTGAGAGGGGATTAGGGGATGAAACGATAGAAGAAGTTGCTAGCCATCCTGTATTAGAGCAAGTTATTTCCTATTTAGATACCTATTTCGAAGGCAGTGTTCAGGACCTATCAGACTTACCTTTGGCTCCTATTGGAACGGATTTTGAAAAGCGAGTCTGGACTTATTTACAGGCCATTCCTTATGGTCAGACAGTAACTTACGGACAAATAGCGCAAGACCTGCAAGTGGCTTCTGCTCAAGCGATTGGCGGAGCAGTGGGGCGTAATCCTTGGTCCATACTCGTACCCTGCCATCGTGTGCTGGGATCAGGCAATCGTCTGACAGGCTATGCATCTGGAGTCGAAAAGAAAGCCTGGCTCTTGCAACATGAAGGTGCAGCATTTCAAGAAAATAAAAAATAGAAAGAAAAGAAGATGTTAGAATTTATCGAATATCCAAAATGTTCAACTTGTAAGAAAGCAAAAAATGAATTGGATAAACTTGGACTGGAATACCAAGATGTCCACATCGTAGAAGAAACACCAAGTGAAGACGTGATTTTGAACTGGTTGGAAACTTCCGGTTTTGAAGTGAAACAATTTTTCAATACCAGCGGGATTAAATACCGCGAACTGGGCCTAAAAGATAAGGTGGGAAGTTTGTCAAAACAAGAAGCAGCCAAGCTTCTAGCGAGTGATGGTATGTTATTGAAACGTCCAATTTTGGTGGAGAATGGTGCTGTTAAACAAATTGGCTATAGAAAAACCTATGAGGACTTAGGTTTGAGATAGTTTTTATTTATCTCCTTGATAGGTAAAATATATAGCCTCCCTGTTTTAAAGTGTGATAAACTAGAAGATAGACAAAGTCTGAGCAGCCCGTAGCAAATAATTTGCTTGCGAGCAGAAGTATGATAGAATGAATCATTATCAGGAGAGGATGTTTTTATGACTGTTACAACATTTTTAGCATCAGATTGGTACCAAAGTTTGATGCAACTCATTCCGGATGGTAAGCTCTTTAGTTTGCGTTCGGTCTTTGATGGAATTCCAAGGATTGTCCAACAACTGCCTACAACCTTGATGTTGACGCTTGGAGGTGCACTCTTTGGTTTGCTACTTGCCCTGATTTTTGCCATTGTAAAGATCAATCGTGTTAGGATTTTATATCCCTTGCAAGCCTTTTTCGTCAGCTTCTTAAAAGGTACCCCAATCCTAGTTCAACTTATGTTGACCTACTACGGAATTCCTTTGGCACTGAAAGCTATCAACCAACAATGGGGAACTGGTCTCAATATCAATGCGATTCCAGCAGCGCTTTTTGCGATTGTGGCCTTTGCTTTTAATGAGGCGGCTTATGCAAGTGAAACGATTCGTGCGGCCATCCTTTCTGTTAATCCCGGTGAAATTGAGGCGGCACGCAGTTTGGGTATGACGCGAGCTCAAGTTTATCGTCGCGTGATTATTCCAAATGCGGCCGTTGTGGCGACTCCAACCTTGATTAATTCCCTCATCGGTTTGACCAAGGGGACTTCTCTAGCCTTTAGCGCAGGTGTTGTGGAGGTCTTTGCCCAAGCTCAGATTTTAGGTGGAGCTGATTATCGCTATTTTGAGCGCTTTATCTCTGTTGCCCTTGTTTATTGGGTGGTCAATATTGGAATTGAAAGCCTCGGCCGTTTCATCGAGAGAAAAATGGCTATCTCAACGCCGGATACAGTGTCTACAGATGTGAAAGGAGACCTTCGTTAATGATTAAGATTTCGAATTTAAGCAAATCCTTTTCAGGACAGACAGTCTTGGATCATCTGAACTTGGAAATCCAAAAAGGTGAGGTAGTGGCTTTGATTGGTTCATCTGGAGCTGGGAAATCAACCTTTCTTCGTAGTTTGAACTACCTTGAAACTCCAGATAGTGGAACGATTCAGATTGACAATTTTAAAGTTGATTTTTCTCAGATTAGCCAAGAAGAAATCCTAACCCTTCGTCGCAAGTTGTCCATGGTTTTCCAACAGTTTAATTTGTTTGAACGCCGAACTGCTCTTGACAATGTCAAGGAAGGTTTGGTTGTCGTTAAAAAATTATCGGACGAGGAAGCAACAAAAATCGCTAAGGAAGAGTTGGCCAAGGTTGGTCTTTCTGACCGTGAAAACCATTATCCTCGCCACTTATCAGGTGGACAGAAGCAACGGGTTGCCCTCGCGCGTGCGCTTGCTATGAAACCAGATGTCTTGCTCTTGGACGAACCAACGTCGGCACTGGACCCAGAGTTGGTCGGTGAAGTAGAAAAGTCTATTGCAGACGCTGCCAAGTCAGGTCAGACCATGATTTTGGTCAGTCACGATATGTCTTTTGTAGCCCAAGTGGCAGACAAGGTTCTATTCCTAGATAAAGGGAAAATCATCGAGTCTGGTACACCGGATGAAATCATCAATCATCCGAAAGAAGAACGAACAAAAGAATTCTTCGCTAGTTACAAACGGACTTATATTTGATATAATAGAAAAAAGGAAAACTCAGTTAGTTGGACTAGCTGAGTTTACTCTTTAAAAAAGATAGAAACGAGAGAGATCATGCTACTGCATCTATTTTCTTTGTATTTCGAGAGTTTGATCTTAACGGCCATCCTTGTCGTGATTTTTCTGGGGATTTGGATTGGGTTGAGAGCCATGTCTGGTGTGGACAAGACAGCCAAAGCTCGCCAAGCTCATCTCTATGATATGATTATGATTGGAGTTTTGGTCGTTCCGGTGTTATCCTTTGCCGTCATGAGTTTGCTCTTGGTTTTCAAGGCATAATCCTTGCGTGACTAGCAAGAATGAGTTAGAATAAAGATAGTTACAACAAGAAAGAAGGAATTGAAATGTACGATACGATTATTGTCGGTGCTGGACCTGCGGGAATGACCGCTGCCTTATATGCTGCTCGAAGCAATCTGAAAGTGGCTTTGATTGAAGGTGGTCTGCCAGGCGGGCAAATGAATAACACATCTGATATTGAAAACTATCCAGGTTATGCTAATATCAGTGGACCTGAATTGGCTGAAAAGATGTTTGAACCACTTGAAAACCTTGGAGTGGAGCATCTTTATGGTTACGTTGAAAATATTGAAGACCAGGGTGACTTTAAGAAGGTAATCACTGATGATCAAGTTTACGAAACCCGTACTGTCATTGTAGCAACTGGTTCTAAACACCGTCTTTTGGGAGTTCCCGGAGAAGAAGAACTGAACAGTCGAGGTGTTTCTTACTGTGCGGTCTGTGATGGAGCTTTCTTCCGTGATCAAGACTTGCTCGTAGTTGGTGGTGGAGATTCAGCGGTAGAAGAAGCCCTCTTCTTGACACGCTTTGCCAAGACTGTCACTATTGTTCACCGTCGCGATGAACTTCGTGCCCAAAAGGTTTTGCAAGACCGTGCCTTTGCAAATGAAAAAGTCAACTTTATCTGGGACTCTGTAGTTAAGGAAATTAAAGGTGAAAATCGAGTAGAATCTGTCGTATTTGAAAATGTGAAAACAGGTCAAGTAACAGAGCAAGCCTTCGGAGGTGTCTTTATCTATGTCGGTTTGGATCCTGTTAGCGATTTTGTTAAAGAATTGAACATTCAAGACCAGGCAGGCTGGATCCTAACAGACAATAACATGAAAACTAGCGTTGATGGTATATTTGCGGTTGGAGATGTTCGCCAAAAAGATCTTCGCCAAGTAACAACAGCAGTTGGAGATGGGGCTATCGCTGGTCAAGAAGCCTATAAATTTATCACAGAACATAGTTAAGCAAAAAGTTTCCAATCACTTGATTGGAAACTTTTTTATAGTCTGTTTCGGAAAACTTCGTACATGAGAATGGCTGCTGCAACACTGGCATTGAGGCTTTGAACATGACCGTTCATCGGAATGGTTATCATTTCATCAACCTGTTTTTTGATGTTGCTGGAGATGCCTTTTCCTTCATTTCCGATGATGAGGGCAATTTTCCCTTTTGTATTCCACTTGTGGCAAGGAGTACCGTTCATATCCGTTCCAAAGGTCCAGAAGCCTTCAGCCTTGAGTTTGTCTAGGGTTTGACTGAGGTTGGTAACTCGCGCAATCGGTACATGCTCAATAGCACCTGTGGCCGTTTTGGCAACGACAGGAGTCACTCCGACAGCACGGTGCTTGGGAATGATGACACCTGAAACATTGGTCGCATCAGCAGTCCTTAAGATAGAGCCTAAGTTGTGAGGGTCAGTTAGACCATCCAGAATCAACAGCAAAGGATTTTCTTCTTGGCGTGTTTTGGCAAGGATGTGATCAAGTTCGCTATAGGCAAATTCTGACACTCGTAAAACAAAACCTTGGTGGACAGCGCCTTCGGTCATTTCAGACAGGGATTTTTTTGAAGTCCAAGAGATGGAGACCTTCTTTTCTGTAGCCAGTTCCTTGACCTTCTCAAAATTCTTACCTCGAAGATCTTCTTGGAGGTAGAGTTTATTTCCAGTGTTTGCAAGGAGGGCTTCTGTAACGGCGTGGACGCCATAGACAATATCATTTGTTTTCATGCCTCTATTATAACACAAAACCCCGTCTTGCAACGGGATTTTCTTTATTCAAGGATGAGGAGACCATCTTTGACAGCAAATGGATCTTTCTCATTGATACGATCGTAAAACATAATTCCGTTTAGATGATCAATTTCATGTTGGACAACGATAGAGTTGTATCCTTTGAGCTTGATACGGTGTTTTTCGCCATCTTTGTCAAAGTAGTCAACAGTAACGCGAGCATGGCGGACAACATAGCCTGGCACGTTTCGGTCAACAGACAGGCAACCTTCTCCTTCGCCAAGAGCAGCGTCCTGAACAGAGTGAGAGACAATTTTTGGATTGTACATAATAGCTTGCAAGTCGTAGGCTTCCTGTGGAGTTTCACCTTCTTCCACAATATTTGGGACCAAGACGGCAATAATGCGTTTTGAAATATCGAGTTGGGGAGCAGCCAATCCAACACCACCGCGGAGCCCCATTTTCTCAGCCATAACAGGATCTTGGGAATGTTTGAGGAATTGCATCATCTTTTCGCCAAGGATGATTTCCTGGTCAGACAGTGGGAAAGTAACTTCCTCAGCAACTGCGCGAAGAGTTGGATTCCCCTCGCGGATAATATCGTTCATATCAATTAAGTGAGCAGCTTTTGTAATACGTTCTATTGCAGACATTTTCTCTCCTTTCATTACCTCTACATGATAACACAAAATAGGCGAGAAAGAAAGTCGCAGAAGTTCCTAAAAAATAATATAATAAACGGTATTCCTCTTTTGTCTGTGGTATAATAAAAGAAAAGACTTGCACCAAAAGGCAAGGGGGAATAAAGATGGAAAAGCGACAAGATAGACGGTCTCAGGGCTCTCTTTATGGGGTGTGGAGAACTAGTGTGGATTTCTTTCGGAATTATAAATCCTGGACCAATGCCCAGTTTATTATTGTGTTATTGCTTGCAGTTGCCTTATCCATGGGGGGAAACTTATTAGTTCGAGCAGTACAAGGTAGTAAGGGAACGAGTCCTAGTAGTCAAACTCTTGATTCTGCAAGTACTTCCAGTCAATCCAAGGAAGATCAGTCTGGTGAAACAACGGCACGTATCATGGCAAATGGTGACCTTCTTTATCATATCCCTATCTACCGAACAGCTCTTAAAGAAGATGGGACCTATGATTTTCATGAAAATTTTGAGTATGTAAAACCCTGGCTCAAGCAAGCTGATTTAGTAATTGGTGACTTTGAAGGAACGGTGAACAAGGACCACTACTTGGCAGGTTATCCTCTTTTTAATGCTCCAGGAGAAGTCATGGATGCGATCAAGGATGCAGGCTACCAAGTTCTAGACTTGGCTCATAATCATATTTTGGATTCTCAAATTGAGGGAGTGGTTTCAACGGCTCAAGCTATTGAAAAGGCTGGAATGACACCCATCGGAGTCTACACGCATGAATCCCGAGACCAAGCACCTATAGTCATCAAGGAAGTCAATGGTATCAAGGTAGCTCTCCTGGCCTATTCCTACGGTTTTAATGGCATTGAGCAATATATCTCTCAAGAGGACTATAATCGCTATCTTTCTGACCTGAATGAAGATAAGATGAAGGCAGAAATCGAGCGTGCAGAGAAGGAGGCGGATATTACTGTCATCATGCCTCAGATGGGAATTGAGTATCAGCTAGAACCAACGGAAGAACAGAAAAAACTGTACCATAAAATGATTGACTGGGGAGCCGATATTATCTTTGGAGGGCATCCTCACGTCGTTGAACCTGCTGAAACAGTTGAAAAAGATGGTGACAAAAAACTGATTATCTATTCCATGGGAAATTTCCTCTCAAACCAGCGCATTGAAACCATGCAAGATGAGGAAAATGCCAAGTGGACGGAGCGCGGTGTTCTCATGGATGTGACCATTAAGAAAAAAGATGGCAAGACTAGGATTGAAACTGCCAAAGCGCATCCGACTTGGGTCAATCGAACACCCAAAGGGACTTACTCTCCAGAAGGCTATCCGCTCTTCCTCTATCAGACCTATATCCTAGAGGACTTCATCGAGGGAGGCAGTCACCGTGACAAGTTGGACGAGGCGACCAAGGAACGAATTGACACGGCCTATAAAGAAATGAATGAACATGTAGGGTTGAAGTGGTAGGCACTTGCCCTAAAGGAGACGAGATGACGATTAAATTGATTGCAACAGACATGGATGGAACCTTGCTAGACCCGAGGGGGCAGCTGGATTTGCCCCGCTTGGAAAAGCTTTTAGATCAGCTGGATCAAAGGGATATCCGTTTTGTCATTGCGACAGGGAATGAAGTTCACCGTATGAGGCAATTACTGGAGCACTTGGCGAGTAGAGTAGTTCTGGTAGTTGCCAATGGGGCGCGTATTTTTGAAAACAATAAACTGATTCAAGCGCAGATTTGGGATGATGCTACGGTTGACAAGGCTCTCCTTCATTTTAAAGGGAGAGAGTGCCGAGATCAGTTTGTTGTAACAGGTATGAAGGGTGGTTTTGTCAAGAAAGGGACTGTGTTTACAGACCTAGAAAAATTTATGACACCAGAGATGATTGAAAAATTCTATCAACGAATGAATTTTGTGGAAGACTTGCAAGCTGGCCTCTTCGGTGGAGTGTTAAAGATGAGCATGGTTGTTGGTGAAGAACGTTCTAGTTCAGTTTTGCAGGAAATTAATGATTTATTTGATGGTCGTGTAAGAGCTGTTTCTAGCGGTTATGGCTGTATCGATATCCTGCAGGCTGGGGTTCACAAGGCTTGGGGATTGGAAGAATTACTCAAGCGCTGGGATTTGACATCAGAACAAATCATGGCTTTTGGTGATAGCGAAAACGATATAGAAATGTTAGAGCTGGCTGGAATTGCCTATGCGATGGAAAATGCGGCTGATGAGGTCAAGGCAGTTGCGACTGCCCTGGCACCAGCCAACAGCCAGGCGGGTGTGTATCAAGTTCTAGAGAATTGGTTAGAGAAAGAGGGATAGGGTGGCAGTACAGTTATTAGAGAATTGGCTTTTAAAGGAGCAGAAAAAAATTCAAACCAAGTATCGTGAATTGAATCAAGTATCTGTTCTAGAGCCAGATATCATCTTTATTGGTGATTCGATAGTGGAGTATTACCCTCTTCAAGAGTTGTTTGGGGTTGCCAAGACGATTGTTAATCGTGGCATACGAGGCTATCAGACGAGATTGTTATTAGAGAATTTGGATGCCCATCTTTATGGTGATGCTGTCGATCAAATTGTTCTCCTAATAGGAACAAATGATATTGGAAAAGATATTCCCATGAATGAAGCCTTGGATAATCTTGAAGGTGTGATTCAATCGCTCAACCGAGATTATCCGCTGTCACAAATAAAGCTTGTTTCTATTCTGCCAGTCAATGAAGGAGAAGAATACAAGCAGACAGTATATATTCGTACCAATGAAAAGATCAGAGAATGGAATCAAGCCTATGAGGCTCTAGCATCCGCCTATATGCAGGTAGATTTTGTGCCGATTTATGATAGTTTGACAGATTCAGAAGGGCAACTTCAATCAACCTATACAACGGATGGCCTCCATCTAAGTGTAGCCGGTTATCAAGCATTATCAGATGCCTTGAAAACGTATCTGTTCTAAAGAATTGGCTTGATTTTGCATTTTTTTTGAAGATAGGTTATAATAGTTCTAACATCCTGGGGTCGTTACGGATTCGACAGGCATTATGAGGCATATTTTGCAACCCGTGTGGCGACGTAAACGCTCAGTTAAATATAACTGCAAAAAATAACACTTCTTACGCTCTAGCTGCCTAAAAACCAGCAGGCGTGACCTGATTTGGATTGCTCGTGTTCAATGACAGGTCTTATGATTAGCGAGATACGATCAAGCCTTGTCTAGTGGTTTGATAAGAGATTAATAGACTCGCAGTTCCTAGGCTTGAGTTATGTGTCGAGGGACTGTTAAAATAATACATAACCTATGGTTGTAGACAAATATGTTGGCAGGTGTTTGGACGTGGGTTCGACTCCCACCGGCTCCATTATGAACAGGTATACAGTAGATTTTTTCCAAATTATATCCTTTGTTGTATCCTTCGTTGTATCCTATTTATTCTAGTGTGTTAGTGGAGAATTACTCAAGAGGCTGAAGAGGACGGTTTGCTAAATCGTTAGGTCGGGTAACTGGCGCGGGGGTTCGAATCCCCCATTCTCCGTTAGATAAACCCAGTGTTTTTCTAAACAAATCTGCTTGGAGGTGGTCTCCAAGAGTAAATTTTCATAAAGAGGTGAAACATGAAAAAGATCAAGTTACTAAGTATCTTAGCACTTTCAACAGTTGTCTTGGGTGCATGTTCTGTATTTTCTAATCAGTCATCTGAAGCTTCTTCTGATAACAAGGAGAATACGGAACAAGTTGAGAAGAAGGATGAAGCAGCAGAAGTTAAAGAAAAAGTTACAAAAGATGCTGAAATTCTCTTAGACTCAGTTCTTACTAGCGACTCTGCTCGATTTAAGAAGATTTATGGCGACACTTATGAAAAATGGACTGAGGCCGTGTTTGCAGTTCAAACAAGTGAAAAAATCAAAGAAGAAGGGCTTTCACCTGCGTCTACTTACTCAGTACAATGGCACAAAGATTTCCCTGTAGAAACTCCAGAAGAAACCATTTCAGGTTTCTTGAAGATGAGACGTAGATTATATCAAGATATCGGTTCTTACACTGTTAAAGACGTGAAGGTTGATGAATCAGGAAATACAGCGACTGTTACTTTTAACTCTAAGAAGTTACACTCTAAAGGATTGGCTTCATCTACAAGGGAAGTTCTCACTACTCTTATTGGAGGTGTTGATAACCTAGGTAAATACAATCAAGCTGGTTCAAACGTTGACATCAAGCGTTACCAAACATTGGTTTCTTACTGGATTTTTGAGCATCTATTCAAGAAAGATTTCTCAACCTACAGTGACGTTGACCCTAACTTAGCTCATACACCTTTCACTACTGGTGATTTTGATACTGAAATCAAATTAACAAAGGATAAGGATGGAAACTGGCTGATTTCTCAAGAAGATTACCGTACTTTGGCGACAGAGTTGCTTGATGATACAGAAGGTTATGATAAAATTGTCCGTAAAAACTCAACTAAGTCTAATGATAAATCAACAGACAAGTCTTCAGATAAATCTTCAAACAAATCCACTGATAAATCAACAGACAAATCTTCAGATAAAAAAGATAAAAGCAATATCTAATCCTAAGATTTAAAAGAAAAACAAGTAGTCTTAATAAACTACTTGTTTTTTTATGAATTAGGATACAAAAATGTGGTGTGATAGTTAGAGTAACTCAGCCTTTCATTCCTATATATTGTTCTTAGAGCGATGAAAAAACTGCATTGAGGTGCAGTTTTTCTTTTTTCTACGGAAGACATGGGATTCGAACCCACGCACGCTATTACACGCCTACCGCGTTTCCAACACGGCCTCTTAAGCCTCTTGAGTAATCTTCCAATACTTACTCAAATAGTCTACCATAAAGCCACTTATCTTGCAATAAAAATTTTGGAAATAAGAAAAATGATAGAATTTGACAGAAAATGATAAAAAATGCTTGACTTTGGTAGAGAATGTGCTAGAATGAATAGTGTAAACGATAACAGGAGGTGGTTTGGTGTTAAAAACTGAGCGGAAGCAACTGATTTTAGAGGAGTTAAATCAACATCATGTAGTTTCCCTAGAAAAATTGGTTAGTCTATTAGAAACATCAGAATCGACAGTACGAAGAGATTTGGACGAGTTGGAGGCGGAAAACAAGCTTCGCCGTGTGCATGGTGGAGCAGAACTACCTCACTCCTTGCAGGAAGAAGAAACCATCCAAGAAAAATCTGTCAAAAACCTTCAAGAGAAGAAGTTACTGGCTCAAAAAGCAGCCTCTCTTATCAAGGAACAAGATGTTATCTTTATTGATGCTGGAACGACAACTGCTTTTTTAATCAAGGAATTGGTTAATAAGAATATTACAGTTGTAACTAACTCCATTCACCATGCGGTTCAGTTGGTTGAAAAACAGATTCCAACTGTCATGGTTGGAGGAAGTGTCAAAATGGCAACAGATGCATGTATCGGTGGTGTTGCTCTTAACCAAATCAATCAATTGCACTTTGACCGTGCCTTTATCGGGATGAATGGTGTGGACGATGGTTATTATACGACTCCTGATATGGAGGAGGGAGCCGTGAAGCGTGCTATCTTAGAGAATGCCAAACAAACCTATGTCTTGGTGGATTCATCAAAGATTGGTCAAACTTGCTTTGCAAAGGTAGCACCACTTAAACGCGCTATTGTCATCACAAGTCAAGGGCATGAGCTCTTGCAGGTTATTAAGAAGAAAACGGAGGTAATAGAAGTATGATTTATACAGTCACACTCAATCCATCCATTGACTATATCGTTCGCTTAGACAAAGTAGAAGTCGGTAGTGTCAATCGAATGGACAGTGATGATAAGTTTGCTGGTGGGAAAGGAATCAATGTTAGCCGTGTTTTGAAGCGCTTGGATATTCCTAATACTGCGACTGGATTTATCGGAGGATTTACTGGTAAATTTATCACAGATACTTTGGCAGAAGAGGAAATTGAGACACGTTTTGTTCAAGTAGCAGAAGATACTCGTATCAATGTTAAAATCAAAGCAGACCAAGAAACAGAAATCAACGGGACTGGTCCTAATGTTGAACCGGCTCAGCTAGAAGAATTGAAAGCTATCTTATCTAGTTTAACAGCAGAAGATACAGTGGTGTTTGCAGGTTCAAGTGCTAAGAATCTAGGTAATGTTATCTACAAAGATTTGATTGCCTTGACACGCCAGACTGGTGCGCAAGTGGTTTGTGACTTTGAAGGACAGACCTTGATTGATAGTTTGGACTACCAGCCACTTTTGGTTAAACCAAACAATCACGAACTTGGAGCTATCTTTGGAGTGAAACTCGAAAGTTTAGATGAAATCGAGAACTATGCTCGTCAGTTACTGGCCAAAGGTGCACAAAACGTCATCATCTCTATGGCTGGTGACGGTGCACTTCTTGTCACAGCTGAGGGAGCATACTTCGCTAAACCAATCAAGGGAACAGTCAAGAATTCAGTGGGAGCTGGTGACTCTATGGTCGCTGGATTTACCGGTGAATTTGTCAAATCTAAAGATGCAGTAGAAGCCTTCAAATGGGGAGTAGCTTGTGGAACAGCAACTACCTTCTCGGATGACTTGGCAACGGTGGAATTTATTAAAGAAACATATGAAAAAGTTGAGGTAGAAAAACGATGAAAATTCAAGACCTATTGAGAAAAGATGTCATGTTGCTGGATTTGCAGGCAACTGAAAAAACAGCTGTCATCGAAGAGATGATTCATAGCTTGGTAGATCACGGTTACGTGACGGATTTTGAAACCTTTAAAGAAGGAATTTTAGCGCGTGAAGCTCTCACTTCCACTGGTTTGGGTGACGGAATCGCTATGCCTCACAGTAAAAACTCTGCTGTCAAAGAAGCAACAGTTCTCTTTGCAAAGTCAAATAAGGGTGTTGACTATGAAAGTTTGGATGGGCAACCAACAGACCTCTTCTTCATGATTGCAGCTCCAGAAGGTGCCAATGATACTCACTTGGCAGCCTTGGCAGAATTGTCTCAATACTTGATGAAAGATGGTTTCGCTGACAAACTTCGTCAAGTAACATCTGCAGATCAAGTTATCGAACTCTTTGACCAAGCTTCAGAAAAAGCTGAGCAGCCTGTTCAAGCACCTGCCAATGAATCTGGCGACTTTATCGTAGCTGTTACAGCTTGTACGACAGGTATTGCCCACACTTACATGGCCCAAGAAGCCCTTCAAAAAGTGGCTGCCGAAATGGGTGTTGGGATCAAGGTTGAAACCAATGGTGCAAGCGGTGTTGGGAACCAACTAACTGCAGAGGACATCCGCAAGGCTAAAGCTGTTATCATCGCTGCTGACAAGGCTGTTGAGATGGATCGTTTCGATGGAAAACCTTTGGTTAACCGTCCAGTTGCAGACGGTATCCGTAAGACTGAAGAATTGATTAACTTGGCTCTTTCAGGAGATGCTGAAATCTACCGTGCTGTTAATGGAGCAAAAGCTGCAACAGCATCTAATGAAAAACAAAGTATCGGTGGTGCTTTCTACAAACACTTGATGAGTGGTGTATCTCAAATGTTACCATTCGTTATCGGTGGTGGTATCATGATTGCCCTTGCTTTCTTGATTGACGGTGCTTTTGGTGTGCCACAAGATAGTCTTGGCAACCTCGGATCCTACCATGAACTCGCTTCCATGTTCATGAAAATCGGAGGGGCTGCCTTTGGTTTGATGCTTCCAGTTTTTGCAGGATACGTAGCCTACTCTATCGCTGAAAAACCAGGTTTAGTAGCAGGTTTCGTGGCTGGTGCTATTGCTAAAGAAGGTTTTGCCTTTGGTAAAATCCCTTATGCTGCAGGAGGTGAAGCAACTTCAACTCTTGCAGGTGTCTCATCTGGTTTCCTAGGTGCCCTTGTTGGTGGATTTATCGCAGGTGCCTTGGTTCTCGCTATCAAGAAATACGTTAAAGTTCCTCGTTCACTTGAAGGTGCTAAATCTATCCTTATCCTACCGCTTTTCGGAACAATCTTGACAGGATTTGTCATGCTAGCTGTCAACATCCCAATGGCAAGAATCAACACCGATATGAATGCCTTCCTAGGCGGTCTTGGAGGAGGTTCAGCTGTTCTTCTTGGTATCGTTCTTGGTGGAATGATGGCTGTCGACATGGGTGGACCAGTCAACAAAGCTGCTTATGTCTTTGGTACAGGTACGCTTGCAGCGACTGTTTCTTCAGGTGGTTCTGTAGCTATGGCAGCAGTTATGGCTGGAGGAATGGTGCCACCACTTGCTATCTTTGTCGCAACCCTTCTTTTCAAAGATAAATTTACCAAAGAAGAACGCAACTCTGGTTTGACGAACATCATCATGGGCTTGTCATTTATCACTGAGGGAGCGATCCCATTTGGTGCCGCTGACCCAGCTCGTGCGATCCCAAGCTTTATCCTTGGTTCAGCAGTAGCAGGGGGACTCGTTGGTCTTGCAGGAATTAAACTCATGGCACCACACGGAGGAATCTTCGTCATCGCTCTTACTTCAAATGCCCTTCTTTACCTTGCCTTTGTATTGGTTGGTGCAATTGTAAGTGGTGTGGTTTATGGCTACCTACGCAAACCACAAGCATAAAAAGTATTAGAATAGAAAGATTGTTACCATTTGGTGCAATCTTTTTCTCTATTCGAAATGGCTGTGAAATATGGTATAATAAAAGAATGGCAAACAAGAATACTACAAAAACAAGACGGAGACCGTCTAAAGCAGAACTCGAAAGAAAACAGGCTATCCAGAGGATGTTGATTTCCTTAGGAATTGCCTTATTGTTGATTATTGCAGCCCTTAAACTCGGTGCAGCAGGTGTCACTCTTTACAATCTCATTCGACTGGTGGTCGGAAGTTTGGCCTATGTGGCTATAGGCGGCCTCCTCATCTATCTTTTTCTTTTTAAATGGATCCGCAAGCAAGAGGGACTTCTATCAGGATTTCTCTGTATCTTCGCTGGATTGCTCTTGATTTTTGAGGCCTACTTGGTATGGAAATTTGGCTTGGAGCAATCAGTTCTAAAAGGGACCTTGTCTCAAGTTATGACGGACCTGACTGGTATGCGGGTGACTAGCTTCGCCGGTGGAGGCTTGCTTGGTGTTGGACTCTATATCCCCATATCCTTTCTTTTCTCCAATATCGGTTCGTACTTTATTGGAGTTCTCTTGATTCTAGTTGGCGCACTCTTGGTTAGTCCCTGGTCTATTTATGATGTTGCTGCCTTTATTGGAGCTCAGTTCAGATCCTTCATGGAAAAACAGGAACAGAGAAAACAGGAACGCTTCATCAAGAGAGAAGAAGAGAAGGCTCGTCAAGAAGCTGAAGAAGCAGCCAGAATTCAGAGAGAACAAGAAGAACAGGATGCGCTGCCGCTTCCTCCTGTAGATCCTGAAACGGGAGAAATCTTATCTGAAGTACCAGACTACGATTTCCACCCAATTCCTGAGGAAGAATGGATCGAACCGGAGATTATCCTCCCTCAAACTGGTTTTGACGTTCCAGATGTGGAAGAGGATTTTGAGGATGAAGAGGTACAGGTTGATTTTTCTGCCAAGGAAGCCCTTGAATACAAGTTACCAAGCTTGCAACTCTTTGCGCCAGATAAACCCAAAGATCAGTCCAAGGAAAAGAAGATTGTTCGAGAAAATATCAAAATCCTAGAAGAAACCTTTGCTAGCTTTGGTATCAAGGTGACGGTGGAACGGGCTGAAATTGGGCCATCAGTTACCAAGTATGAAGTCAAGCCTGCAGTCGGTGTACGGGTTAACCGCATTTCCAATCTGGCAGACGACTTAGCGCTAGCTCTAGCAGCTAAGGATGTTCGGATAGAGGCTCCAATCCCTGGTAAATCCTTAGTCGGAATTGAGGTTCCTAACTCTGAGATTGCGACTGTTTCCTTCCGTGAACTCTGGGAACAGTCTCAGACTAAACCAGAAAATCTCCTCGAAATTCCTCTAGGTAAGGCTGTCAATGGAACTGCTCGCACCTTTGACCTTTCCAAGATGCCCCACCTACTCGTTGCAGGTTCGACGGGATCAGGGAAGTCAGTCGCAGTTAATGGTATTATCGCTAGCATTCTTATGAAAGCAAGACCCGACCAGGTCAAGTTTATGATGGTGGATCCAAAGATGGTTGAGTTATCTGTTTACAATGACATTCCTCACCTCTTGATTCCAGTTGTGACAAATCCACGCAAGGCCAGCAAGGCTCTGCAAAAGGTTGTGGATGAGATGGAAAATCGTTACGAACTCTTTGCTAAGGTTGGAGTACGAAATATCGCTGGTTACAATGCCAAGGTTGAGGAATTTAATAGCCAATCTGAGTACAAACAAGTACCGCTGCCTTTGATTGTTGTCATTGTGGATGAGTTGGCAGACCTCATGATGGTGGCTAGCAAGGAAGTGGAAGATGCCATCATTCGTCTTGGACAGAAGGCGCGTGCCGCAGGGATTCACATGATTCTCGCAACGCAACGTCCATCGGTTGATGTCATCTCTGGTCTCATTAAAGCCAATGTCCCATCTCGTGTGGCTTTTGCAGTTTCATCAGGTACAGATTCACGAACTATCTTGGATGAGAATGGAGCAGAAAAACTGCTCGGTCGAGGAGATATGCTCTTTAAACCAATTGATGAAAATCATCCAGTCCGTCTGCAAGGCTCCTTTATCTCGGATGATGATGTCGAACGCATCGTAAACTTCATCAAGGCTCAGGCGGATGCGGACTACGATGAGAGTTTTGACCCAGGAGATGTCCCTGAAAATGAAGGAGATCTCTCTGACGGAGAAGCTGGCGGCGATCCGCTTTTTGAAGAAGCCAAGGCTTTGGTTATCGAAACCCAGAAAGCTAGCGCTTCGATGATTCAGCGTCGTTTGTCAGTTGGATTTAATCGTGCGACCCGCCTGATGGAAGAACTCGAAATGGCAGGTGTCATCGGTCCAGCTGAGGGAACCAAACCACGAAAAGTATTGCAACAATAAAAAAATAGCTTCTTTCCAAATTTGGAAAGAAGCTATTTTGGTGATTACTGGTTCGTTTTAGTTTCAGAACTCGTCGTATTTGACTGTGTTCCATTATCGCTTGTTTCTTTATTTGTAGCTGGTGTAGAAGAGTCCTGAGTTGTTGTTTTCTGCTCTTCTTTTTTCTCCTCTTTTTTATTGGATTGAGAAGTTTCTTCTTGCGTGGTATTTTCTTTAGTGGAAGTGTTGTCCCTGTTAGGTGTAGTATTTTCCTGAGGGGATTCCTTTTGAATCTCCTTGACAACAGTTGTTTGGGTTGTGGTCGGTTCTTTCTTGTTGTTTTTGTTATTATCCATGGCGTTCATGATGGTGATAGTAGCGGTGATGAGGCCAAGGATACTACCGATGGTAGCAATCGTTTTTTGAAAAACAGTAAATCCCTTTTTGATGTGTTCTGTTTTTGGTTTTGAAGTTCTACGATAGTTAGACATGATACTCTCCTTTGATTATGATTTATTATACCTCATTTCTTTAAAAAAATCTTAAAAAAAGAGAAAACTCCCTTTCTTGTCGCAGGTCTCTTTTCGTGATACAATAGAAGGAGTGATTTTAGAAAGCGTGAGAAAACATGATCTACTTTGATAATTCGGCAACGACCAAGCCTTATCCTGAAGCACTTGAGACCTATATGCAGGTTGCTTCAAAAATTGTAGGAAATCCATCTAGCCTCCATCGTTTGGGAGATCAGGCAACACGAATTTTAGATGCTTCCCGGCAGCAAATTGCAGATTTGATTGGGAAGAAGAGTGATGAAATCTTCTTTACCTCAGGTGGTACAGAAGGAGATAACTGGGTCATCAAGGGGGTGGCCTTTGAAAAAGCCCAGTTTGGCAAGCACATCATTGTGTCAGCCATTGAACATCCAGCAGTCAAGGAGTCAGCCCTATGGCTGAAAAGTCAAGGTTTTGAGGTGGATTTTGCTCCAGTTGATGAGAAAGGATTTGTGGATGTTGAAGCATTAGCAGATTTGATACGTCCTGATACGACTCTCGTCTCCATCATGGCAGTTAACAACGAAATCGGCTCTATCCAGCCTATTGAGGCTATCTCAAAACTCTTGGCAGACAAGCCAACGATTTCCTTCCATGTTGATGCGGTTCAGGCGCTTGCTAAGATTCCGACTGAAAAATATCTAACAGAACGAGTGAATTTTGCGACCTTCTCAAGTCATAAGTTTCATGGTGTCCGAGGTGTTGGATTTATCTATATCAAGTCTGGTAAGAAGATTACGCCTCTTTTAACTGGTGGTGGTCAGGAGCGAGACTATCGTTCGACAACTGAAAATGTGGCAGGGATTGCAGCGACAGCCAAAGCTCTCCGTTTATCTATGGAAAAGTTAGCTGTCTTTGCTAGTAAGACAGGGCAGATGAAGGCAGTCATTCGTCAAGCCCTTCTGGATTATCCAGATATTTTTGTCTTTTCAGATGAGGCAGACTTTGCCCCTCATATCCTGACTTTTGGGATTAAAGGTGTTCGTGGTGAAGTCATCGTTCACGCCTTTGAAGACTATGATATTTTCATTTCCACAACCTCTGCTTGTTCGTCCAAGGCAGGAAAACCTGCGGGGACCTTGATTGCCATGGGAGTGGACAAAGATAAGGCCCAGTCAGCTGTGCGTCTAAGCCTAGATCTGGAAAATGATATGAGTCAAGTCGAGCAGTTTTTGACCAAGTTAAAATTAATTTACAATCAAACTAGAAAAGTAAGATAGGAGCATTTATGCAGTATTCAGAAATTATGATTCGTTACGGAGAATTGTCAACCAAGCACAAAAATCGTATGCGTTTCATCAATAAACTTCGCAATAATATTTCAGACGTTTTGTCTATCTATCCTCAAGTTAAGGTAACCGCAGATCGCGACCGTGCCCACGCTTACCTGAATGGAGCTGATTATACAGCAGTATCAGAATCACTCAAACAAGTCTTTGGAATTCAAAACTTTTCTCCTGTATATAAGGTTGAAAAATCAGTGGACGTTCTGAAATCTTCTGTCCAAAAGATTATGAAGGAAATCTACAAGGAAGGGATGACCTTTAAAATCACTAGTAAGCGTAGCGACCACAACTTTGAATTAGATAGTCGTGAACTCAATCAAACTCTTGGTGGTGCTGTTTTCGAGGCTATTCCAAACGTACAAGCTCAGATGAAAAATCCAGATATTAATCTTCAGGTTGAGATTCGTGAAGAGGCTGCCTATCTTTCCTATGAAACTTTTCGTGGAGCAGGAGGATTACCTGTGGGAAGTTCTGGTAAAGGTATGCTCATGTTATCAGGAGGGATTGACTCACCTGTAGCAGGTTATCTAGCTCTTAAACGTGGTGTAGATATTGAAGCCGTCCACTTTGCCAGCCCGCCATATACTAGTCCTGGCGCCCTCAAGAAAGCCCACGATTTGACTCGGAAATTGACCAAGTTTGGTGGCAATATCCAGTTTATCGAGGTGCCTTTCACTGAGATTCAAGAGGAAATCAAGGCTAAAGCGCCAGAAGCCTACCTCATGACCTTGACGCGTCGTTTTATGATGCGGATTACCGACCGTATTCGAGAGGTGAGAAATGGTTTAGTTATCATCAATGGGGAAAGTCTTGGTCAAGTAGCGAGCCAGACCTTGGAAAGTATGCAGACTATCAACGCTGTGACTAGCACTCCCATCATTCGTCCCGTGGTTACGATGGACAAGTTGGAAATCATTGACATCGCGCAGGAAATCGATACCTTTGAAATTTCAATCCAGCCTTTTGAAGACTGCTGTACTATTTTTGCGCCTGATCGTCCCAAGACAAATCCTAAGATAGAGAATGCAGAGCAGTATGAAAAACGCATGGATGTTGAAGGCTTGGTTGAGCGAGCCGTGGCAGGTATCATGATTACTGAAATCACTCCCCAGGTTGAAAAAGATGCTGTCGATGAGTTAATTGACAATCTCCTCTAATCAGAAAACCCAGAAGAATTCAGAAAAACAAATGAAAAAAGTTAGTTATTTATCCTTTAAATGGACAATTACTGACTTTTTTTCTATTTTTATGGTATAATAAGATAAAATTTTGAATATAGAGAGTTTTCTGACAATGAATCATTCCTACTTTTACTTAAAAATGAAAGAACACAAACTCAAGGTTCCTTATACAGGAAAAGAGCGTCGTGTGCGTGTGCTCCTGCCAAAGGACTACGAGAAAGACACAGACCGTTTTTACCCTGTTGTTTACTTTCATGATGGGCAAAATGTCTTTTACAGCAAGGAGTCTTATATCGGACACTCTTGGAAGATTATTCCAGCCATTAAACGAAATCCAGACATCAGCCGCATGATTGTCGTTGCCATAGATAATGATGGCATGGGACGGATGAATGAGTATGCGGCTTGGAAATTTCAAGAATCTCCTATCCCAGGCCAGCAGTTTGGCGGTAAGGGTGTGGAGTATGCCGAGTTTGTCATGGAGGTGGTCAAGCCTTTTATCGATGAAACCTATCGTACCAAAGCTGATCGCCAGCACACGGCTATGATTGGTTCGTCACTAGGAGGCAATATTACCCAGTTTATCGGACTGGAATACCAAGATCGAATTGGTTGTCTGGGTGTCTTCTCATCTGCCAACTGGCTTCACCAAGAAGCCTTTAACCGCTATATCGAGCGCAAGAAATTGTCGCCTGAACAGCGCATTTTCATCTATGTAGGAACAGAAGAAGCAGATGATACGGACAAGACCTTGATGGCTGGCAATATCAAACAAGCCTATATCGACTCGTCGCTTCGCTATTACCGTGATTTGATTGCAGGTGGAGTAGGCTTGGATAATCTAGTCTTGAAAGTTCAGTCTGGTGCTATCCATAGTGAAATACCTTGGTCGGAAAATTTACCAGACTGTCTTCGATTTTTTGCAGAGAAATGGTAAGTTAAGAAAGGAGAAAGCCAATGCATATTGAAAACCTCAGCCACTGGAGTGGCAATCTCAACCGTGAAATGTATCTCAACCGTTATGGACATGCTGGGATTCCAGTTGTTGTTTTTGCTTCATCTGGTGGCAGTCACAACGAATACTATGATTTTGGCATGATTGACGCCTGTGCTTCCTTTATCGAGGAGGGCCGCGTCCAGTTCTTTACGCTATCCAGTGTGGACAGTGAGAGCTGGCTAGCCACTTGGAAAAATGGTCATGACCAGGCGGAGATGCACCGCGCCTACGAACGCTATGTGATTGAGGAGGCCATTCCTTTCATCAAGCACAAGACAGGTTGGTTTGATGGCATGATGACGACAGGTTGCTCGATGGGGGCCTATCATGCACTCAATTTCTTTCTTCAGCATCCAGATGTCTTTACCAAGGTGATTGCCCTCAGTGGTGTTTACGACGCACGTTTCTTCGTTGGCGATTACTACAACGACGATGCAATTTACCAAAACTCACCAGTAGATTATATCTGGAATCAAAACGACGGCTGGTTTATTGATCGTTACCGTCAGGCAGAAATCGTCGTCTGTACGGGACTTGGTGCCTGGGAACAAGACGGTCTACCATCTTTCTACAAGCTTAAAGAAGCCTTTGACCAGAAACAAATTCCAGCCTGGTTTGCTGAATGGGGACACGATGTCGCCCACGACTGGGAATGGTGGCGTAAACAAATGCCCTATTTTCTTGGACACCTGTATCTATAAAAGGAGTTGCCTATGAATTACCTTGTTATTTCTCCCTACTATCCGCAAAACTTTCAACAGTTTACCATCGAGCTAGCTAATAAAGGCATCACAGTCTTGGGGATTGGTCAAGAACCTTACGAACAACTAGATGAACCTTTGCGCAATAGCATGACCGAGTATTTCCGTGTGGACAATCTTGAGAACATAGACGAAGTCAAACGTGCTGTTGCCTTTCTGTTCTACAAGCATGGACCAATCGACCGCATCGAGTCCCACAATGAATACTGGCTTGAGCTGGACGCAACACTTCGTGAGCAATTTAATGTCTTTGGTGCCAAACCAGAGGATCTCAAAAAGACCAAATATAAGTCTGAGATGAAGAAACTTTTCAAAAAAGCAGGTGTCCCTGTGGTACCTGGTGCTGTTATCCATACGGAAGCAGATGTGGATAAAGCAGTGACCGAAATCGGTCTACCAATGATTGCCAAACCTGATAATGGAGTGGGAGCGGCAGCAACCTTTAAGCTTGAGACAGAAGACGATGTAAATCACTTTAAGGCTGAATGGGACCATTCAACCGTTTATTTCTTTGAAAAATTTGTCACTTCTAGCGAAATCTGTACCTTTGACGGGCTTGTGGACAAAGATGGCAACATCGTCTTTTCAACGACTTTCGACTACGCCCATACACCACTTGATCTCATGATTTATAAGATGGACAATTCCTACTATGTGCTTAAGGATATGGATCCCAAACTGCGCAAGTATGGCGAGGCCATTGTCAAAGAATTTGGTATGAAAGAACGCTTTTTCCATATCGAGTTTTTCCGTGACGGGGATGACTACATTGCCATTGAGTACAATAACCGTCCTGCAGGTGGCTTTACCATTGATGTTTATAACTTCGCCCATTCCTTGGACCTCTACCGAGGCTATGCGGCGATTGTCGCAGGAGAAGAGTTCCCAGAATCAGAATTTGAACCTCAATACTGTCTAGCTACATCACGTCGTGCCAATGCAAACTATGTCTATTCAGAAGAGGACCTTCTTGCCAAATACAGCCAGCAATTCAAGGTCAAAAAAATCATGCCAGCAGCCTTTGCAGAGCTACAAGGGGACTACCTTTATATGTTGACTACTCCGAGTCGCCAAGAGATGGAGCAGATGATTGCAGATTTTGGTCAACGTCAAGAATAACGATTAGGACAAAAGGAGTTTGACTTCTTTTGTCCTTTTCTTAAAGATAAGTTAAATAAAGCGTTTTCCATAGATTCTTTTAGAAAAGATATTGCTAAAAGGCCTAAAAATTGATAGAATAAGGATTGTCTAAAAAAATTTAAGGAGAATCTATCAAATGGATTTTACATGGGCTATTAAATATGCCACAGAATTCTTGGGAACTGCTATTTTGATCATTCTTGGTAATGGTGCAGTTGCTAACGTTGAACTTAAAGGTACGAAAGGTCACCAAAGTGGCTGGCTCGTTATCGCGGTTGGTTATGGTATGGGGGTAATGATCCCAGCTTTGATGTTTGGTAATGTATCTGGTAACCACATCAACCCAGCTTTCACTCTTGGACTTGCTGTTAGTGGCCTTTTCTCTTGGGAGCAAGTACCATATTACATCCTAGCACAAGTTTTGGGAGCAATCTTTGGTCAAGCTTTGGTTGTAGCGACTCACCGTCCTTACTACTTGAAGACAGAGAATCCTAACAATATCTTGGGTACCTTCTCAACAATTTCAAGCATCGACCACGGTACAAAAGAATCACGTTTTGCAGCTACTGTTAACGGTTTCCTCAATGAGTTTGTAGGTTCATTTGTTCTTTTCTTTGCAGCACTTGGTTTGACTAAAAACTTCTTTGGTGCTGAGGTTCTTCAATACATGAAACAAATGGCTACTCAAGCTGGACAAACTGTTGATTTAAGTGAATTGGCAGTGAAAGCTCAAGTAGCTCCACATACAGCTGCTGGGATCTCAGTTGCGCACTTGGCACTTGGTTTCCTAGTGATGGCCTTGGTAACTTCACTTGGTGGACCTACTGGACCTGGTTTGAACCCAGCTCGTGACTTCGGACCACGTCTTCTTCACGAACTCCTTCCAAAATCAGTCCTTGGTCAACACAAGGGTGATTCAAAATGGTGGTATGCATGGGTTCCGGTTGTAGCTCCAATTTTAGCGGGTATTGCAGCAGTAGCACTATTCAAACTACTTTACCTATAAGAAATGAAACTGGGGAATCCCAGTTTTTTTGTTATAAAATTTCTAAATAAAATAGATATGGCTTGTAAAATATTCGAAAATCCTTTAAAATAAAAGAGTTGGAGGAATATATGAATGTGAATGAGATTGTTCGGATCGTTCCGACTTTGAAAGTTAATAATCGAAAATTAAATGAAAAATTTTACATTGAAACCCTGGGGATGAAACCTTTGCTGGAAGAGTCTGCCTTTATTTCTCTAGGTGATCAGACAGCTACGGAGAGATTGATTTTAGAAGAGGCTCCAAGCATGCGAACACGCAGAGTTGAAGGACTTAAGAAGCTAGCTAGACTCTTGATAAAGGTTGAAAATCCTTCTGAAATCGAGGCCCTTCTTTCTCAAATGAAGTCTCTTCCTCGTCTATTTAAAGGAAAACGTGGGTATGCTTTTGAGATTGTTTCTCCTGAAGAGGATGTGATCCTTGTTCATGCAGAAAATGATATAAGAGATCTGGTACCACTGGAAACCGCTCCTGAATTTTATTCAAATACAAGTATAAAATACTTGAGCCAATTTGAGGTTTCTATGGAGTTGCGTTTGCCTGAAGGGACAGAGAGTTTACTTGATCCCGAAGGAGTAGCGCCAGCAATTACCTTTACTAAAGGGCAAGGACCAGATTTGGCTGTTGAAAACAATGTCACTTGGGACCTGACGATGTTAAAATTTTTAGTCAAGAATTTTGATCTAACCAGTCTTCGTCAGAAATTTGAAAAGACAGGCTACTTTGTCCCTAAGTCTGAAAAATTCTTCCTCGGTAAAGATACCAATAACATTGAATTGTGGTTTGAAGAAGCATGAAGTGGGAAAAAATTCTAAGAAAAATAGAAAATCAAATTGAGGCAGGGATTTATCCCGGGGCCTCTTTTGCGTATTATAAGGATGGTGAATGGAAAGAGTCTTATCTAGGATTGAGTGATCCAGAAAGAGACTTGAAGACAGAAAGTGGTTTGGTTTATGATCTAGCCAGTGTGAGTAAGGTCGTGGGAGTGGGGACGGTTTTGACCTTCTTGTGGCAGCAGGGCACATTAGATATTGATCGACCGGTAACGGATTTTTTACCGGAGTGTGATTATCCTGATATCACTATACGGCAGCTTCTGACCCATGCCACAGACTTGGACCCCTTTATTCCCAATCGAGACAAGTTAAGTGCAGAGGAATTAAGAGAAGCCATGTTTCACCTCAACAGACGAAATCAGCCAGCCTTCCTATACTCGGACGTTCACTTTTTACTCTTGGGCTTTCTTTTGGAAAAAATCTTTAACCAAGACTTGGATCAGATTATAGAAGAACAAGTTTTGGAAGCATGGGGAATGAAGGAGACCAAGTTCGGTCCCGTTGAGCAAGCTGTCCCAACAGTGAGAGGGGTGGAGGCCGGAATCATTCATGATCCCAAAGCTCGTCTATTAGGGAAACACGCTGGAAGTGCTGGTTTGTTTTCGACTGTTAAGGATTTGCAGATCTTTCTGGAACATTACTTGAAAGATGATTTTGCTGCAGAATTGAGCCGAAATTTTTCTCCTTTAGATGATAAGGAGCGTTCGCTAGCTTGGAACCTGGAGGGCGCCTGGCTCGACCATTCGGGCTATACTGGTACCTTTATCATGTGGAATCGAGAGAAACAAGAAGCTACTATCTTTTTATCCAATCGAACGTATGAGAAGGATGAGCGTACCCAGTGGATAGTTGACCGAAACCAAGTCATGGAAATGATTCGTCAAGAGGAGTAGGGGGAAGCATGTCGAAAACCGTAAAAGGAACTCTGTATACAGTAGTGGCAGGGATTGCTTGGGGCTTGTCTGGAACCAGTGGCCAATACCTGATGGCACACGGGATTTCTGCTTTAGTCTTGACCAATTTGCGACTTATCATTGCAGGCTTGGCACTGGTGTTCTTATCCTATACGACTTCAAAGGATAAATTCCTTTCTTTTTTAAAAGACAAAAAAAGTCTGCTATCTCTGTTGCTATTTGCAGTTTTTGGACTTTTCTTAAACCAGTTTGCCTATCTTTCTGCCATTCAGGAAACCAATGCTGGAACGGCGACAGTTCTCCAGTATGTATGCCCCGTTGGGATCTTGGTTTATACCTGTATGAAGGATAAGGTAGCTCCGACACTGGCTGAGATTATTTCGATTGGATTGGCTATAGGAGGAACTTTTCTGATCGCGACGCATGGGAAAGTCGACCAGTTGTCTGTCACACCCCTAGGTCTGTTCTGGGGCCTCTTTTCAGCCTTGACCTATGCCCTCTATATTATTCTTCCCATCGTTTTGATTAAGAAGTGGGGAAGTATGTTGGTGATTGGTGTCGGGATGGTTATTTCTGGTGTAGTGGCTCTTCCTTTCACAGGAGTCTTACAGGCCAGCATACCGACTAGCTTAGATTTTCTCTTTGCATTTGCTGGGATTATCATCATCGGAACGGTCTTTGCCTATACAGCTTTCCTAAAGGGAGCTAGTCTAATAGGACCAGTTAAGTCCAGTTTATTGGCTTCCATAGAGCCAATTTCAGCCGTTTTCTTTGCCTTTCTGATTATGAAGGAACAGTTTTATGAGATTGATTTTGTCGGTATGGCCATGGTTTTACTAGCCGTGACCATTATTTCATTGAAAGATTTACTGTTGGAAATAAAGAGTAAGTAATTAAAAAATCCACTCAATCGAGTGGATTTTGTGTATATAGATGATTAGTCTTTGTTTTCGTGTGGCAAGATCAAGTTCAAGATGATTCCTGTCATGGCTGATAGAGCAGTACCTGAAAGGGTTACTGGACCGAGTTTAAGGATTGCTCCACCAAGTCCAAGTACCAGCATAGCACTTGCAATGATGAGGTTACGCATTTGGCTGAAGTCAACGCGTTCCTTAATCAAAACTTTCAAACCATTGCTGGCGATAACTCCGTAGAGAAGGATGGACATGCCACCAAGCACAGCATTTGGAATGGTTGAAATCAAGGCAGTGAATTTACCTAGGAAGCTAAGAGCAATGGCGATAAAGGCTGCGTTACGGATAACAGAGACAGAAGCGATACGAGTCATCCCGATAACCCCTGTATTTTCTCCGTAGGTCGTATTAGCTGGTCCACCTAGGAAGGCTGATACAGATGTCGCGATACCGTCACCGAGAAGCGTACGGTGAAGTCCTGGTTCTTTCAGGAATTGACGGCCACAGATTTGGCTTAAAACTGTGTGGTCTCCGATGTGTTCTGAAATGGTTACAATAGCGATTGGCAAGATGGCGATTGTTTCAGGACCGAAGTACAAGTTGTACTCTTTAAAGGCTCCACCTGTACTAAATGGCAAGTAGAAACCAGGAATTTCAAACCAGTTGGCTTGAAGGACTGGGGAAAAGTCAACCAAACCAAGCATCATAGCGAAGATATACCCACCGATGATGGCAAAGAGGAAAGGAATGATACGAAGGAAACCTTTTCCTTTTGTATTGATAAAAGCGGCAATCAAGAACGTCACGACAGCTACAAGAGCATTCTTCCAGTTTCCGTCTGCTACAAGTCCAGCATTCGTTACAGCAGAACCAGCAAGACCAAGACCGATAACGATAATCATAGGTCCGATAATGATTGGGGGCAAGAGTTTATCAATCCATTTCGTACCTGCAAAACGAACACTTGCTGCTACAAGAACATAGACTAAACCAGTCAGGATAACTCCAGTTTGAGCAGCAGATACATCGCCCCCCATTTCTTTCATGGCTAGAGACATAGCCGTGATAAAGGCGAATGAAGAACCTAGGTAAACTGGAACCTTAAAACCAGTAGAAATCATGTAGATAAGTGTTCCAATACCGGAAGCAAAGAGAGCAACCGACACGGGCATTCCCAAAATTAAGGGAACGAGAATGGTTGCACCAAACATGGCAAATACGTGCTGGAAGCTGAGAAGAATACCTTTACCAGCAGAAGGACGTTGATCAACGTCTAGTAACAAGTCAACAGTTGATTCCTGTTTCATAAAAACCTCACTTTTGGGCACCAAAAAAGAGCCCATTATTTTGCAGCAATAGGCCCTCAGAGTAAGACTTTTTAAAAAATAGCTATCTTTTAAAAATTTATATAAATCTGCGCCTTCGTCACCTCACAGGATGACATTAAAAACCTTTGCTTGTGATAGTATAGCAGAAAAAAATGATTTTGTAAATCATTTTTTCCCGAGCCCGGAAATGCGAGAGCGAGGTATGATTTTGTAAATCATTTTTTCCCGAGTCAAGAAATAAGAGAGCGAGGTTGATTTTGTAAATTGTTTAAAGCGGGCGTTTATTGGGCATGCCAGCCTTTCTTGGGTACTTGTTAGGTGTTTCCTTTTTCTTTTCGACCACAGTGATATAACGCGGATCTCCATTTGGTAGGGCGTAGCTGAGATTATCCTCAACCTTGCTAAAGAGCAGATTGAGGGCATTCTTGGCTTCTAGCAATTCCTCGGGGGCATTGCTGGCCTTGAGTGCCAATAGTTTGCCACCAACTTTAAGGTAAGGAATTGTCAATTCAGACAAGACCTGCAAACGAGCAACCGCACGAGCCGTCACTATATCAAACTGAGCACGGAAGTTCTTGTCTTGGGCAAAGTCTTCTGCCCGTCCATGGTAGAAGTGAACACCATCCAAATCCAACTCCTGAGCCAAAAGCTGAAGGAAGTTGATGCGCTTATTTAGCGAATCAATGATGGTCACATCTAACTGAGGATAGAGGATTTTCATAGGAAGACTAGGAAATCCTGCTCCAGCTCCGATATCAAACTTCTTGATAGTTTCATTTGAAATCAAGCCTTGTAGGATGGGTGCAATCGAATCATAAAAGTGCTTAAGGTAGACTTCTTCTTTGTCAGTAATAGCGGTCAAATTAATCTTTTCATTCCACTCGACTAAGAGTTCAAAATAGCGTTCAAATTGATTCTTTTGCTGGTCAGAAAGTGGAAGATTTTGCTCAGCTAGTAGGCTGTAAAATGTTTCTGGTTTCATAGTAGTTTCCTTCTTTAGTATCATCTTATTTTACCATATTCATTAAAAATTTGATATACTAGTATTAATCTAAAAGCAGAAAGGAATAAGATTATGACTTGGATTATTCTTGGAGTTTTGGCTCTGATTGTTATTTTTGTGATTGTTAGCTATAACGGTTTGGTGAAAAATCGTATGCAAACCAAGGAGGCTTGGAGCCAGATCGATGTTCAGTTGAAGCGTCGTAATGATCTCCTCCCAAACTTGATTGAAACAGTCAAAGGCTATGCGAAATATGAAGGTTCTACCTTGGAAAAAGTGACAGAACTTCGAAGACAAGTAGCCGCAGCAACTTCACCAGCTGAAGCTATGAAGGCCAGTGATGCCCTTACCCGCCAGATTTCTGGTATCTTTGCAGTAGCAGAGAATTACCCAGACTTGAAAGCTAGTGCTAACTTTATCAAATTACAAGAAGAGTTGACCAATACTGAAAATAAAATTTCTTACTCACGCCAACTCTACAACAGTGTTGTCAGCAACTACAATGTAAAACTTGAAAGTTTCCCAAGCAACATCATCGCAGGACTATTTGGCTTTAAAGCTGCAGACTTCCTTCAAACACCTGAAGAGGAAAAGGCAGTTCCTAAAGTTGACTTTAGCGGATTAGGTGACTAAGATGTTGTTTGATCAAATTGCGAGCAATAAACGAAAAACCTGGATTTTGTTGCTGGTTTTCTTCCTACTCTTGGCCCTGGTTGGTTATGCCGTTGGCTATCTCTTCATGCGATCAGGTCTTGGGGGGATGATCATAGCCCTAATCATTGGTCTTGTCTATGCCTTAACCATGATCTTTCAATCAACAGAGATTGTTATGTCTATGAATGGGGCGCGTGAGGTTGATGAGCAAACGGCACCAGACCTCTACCATGTAGTGGAAGATATGGCCATGGTCGCTCAGATCCCCATGCCACGTGTTTTCATCATTGAGGATTCTTCTTTAAATGCCTTTGCGACAGGATCCAACCCGCAGAATGCGGCAGTTGCGGCTACTTCGGGTCTCCTAGCCATCATGAATCGTGAGGAGCTAGAAGCGGTCATGGGTCATGAAGTCAGTCATATCCGAAACTACGATATCCGCATTTCGACCATTGCTGTCGCCCTTGCCAGTGCCATTACCCTTCTATCTAGTATGGCAGGACGGATGATGTGGTGGGGTGGCGCTGGTCGCAGACGGAGTGATAATGATCGTGATGGAAATGGTTTGGAGATTATCATGCTTGTTATCTCTCTCTTAGCCATTGTTCTAGCACCTCTCGCAGCAACCTTGGTACAACTAGCCATTTCCCGTCAGAGGGAATTTCTGGCGGATGCATCTAGTGTAGAGCTGACTCGCAATCCTCAAGGGATGATCAATGCTTTGCGCAAGTTGGACAATAGCGAGCCAATGCATCACCATGTAGATGATGCCAGCAGCGCTCTGTATATCAATGATCCCAAGAAAGGTGGCGGACTCCAAAAACTATTTTACACCCACCCACCTATCTCAGAACGAATCGAACGCTTGAAACACATGTAAAAAAATCCAGAGGTCGTCTCTGGATTTTTGCTTTTAGTGTCTCGCTTTTAACTTGTTATCTCACCAAAAAATAGTATAATATATGTAATTCAATATAATTGAGGTGAATGATGTATAAGCGCTGGATGACGTTTTTCTTGATTTTGATTTTTATGCCAATTCATTTGAGTATAGCAGAGAAAATTATGCGAATAAATTCATTACCGCTATCCATCCTTTTTACGCTTGTTGAACTTGCAATATTTTTATATGTAGGAAAAAAGTATGACTTGTTTCACATTCGGAAAATCTACCTAAAAGATATTCTTAAATGTTTTCTTTCATACGCCTTGCTTTTCCTCTTTTATATTTTGGTCAATTTTTTAGGCCCTACCCAATCAGACACAACTCAAACTGTGCAAAGTTTATCACTTTCATGGTCTGTACTTTTTGTGGATCTCTGTGTTTTGGCACCTGTCACGGAAGAAATCTTTATGCGAGGTATGTTACAGGGGATAGTATTTAAGAATACATATTTTGGCTTGTTTGCCACGTCGCTTCTTTTTGCTTATCTGCATGGTCCCTATACTATTCCTAGCTTTATCAGCTATTTAGGTATGGGATTTGCATTTGGGGTAAGGTATAAGACTTCTGACAACCTATGGAATTCCATTCTTTTGCATGTCCTCAATAATCTGGTTGCATTTTGCTTTTTGTATATGAGATAATGATGCATTAGAATGCTTTGAGCTGTAAAATAGTAAAAAATGATTTCTAGCTTATATAATTTAAACAAAAGTCAGAGCATAATCTGTCACGTAAAAGACGCCAGAAGCGCTCTTTATATCAATGATCCCAAGAAAGACGTGTGTAAACAAAATCCAGAGATCGTCTCTGGATTTTTGCTATGTTCAACATTTATAAATCTTGTAAATCAACAACTTCCAAACCACGATCTGTCAAACGATAGATACTCGTACAGACCTCTTTTAAGAAGCGTCTGTCATGCGAAACAGTGATGAGACCGCCGGGATAAGAGGCAAATAGTTTTCTGATTTCAGGTTGAGAAGTGGGAGAAAAATTACGTGTAGGCTCATCCAGAAGGAGAAAGTTTGGTTTGCGCAACACTAAATCCAAAAGTAGGAGTTTACCTTGTTGACCGCCAGATAGGGAGCGGATTTGATGGTGCATCTCTGGATAGTTGAAATTGAGACTGGCTAGGTGAGATTGGATTTTCTGTAGTTCCTCTTTTTCCCCAGTTTGGCTGAGATAGGCTACTGGAGATAAATCCAATTGCAGTTTTTTATGGTAATCTTGTGGCATAAAACCAAGCGATATTTCTCTTTTAGCGCTGAGCAGTTGTTGCAATTTGGTTAACAGTGTTGATTTTCCAACACCATTTGGCCCGATGATACCGATTTTATCTTGGCCACGAACAGTTAGTTGTAACTCCTGAGCTAAAATGCGCTTGCCAATGGATAAATTTTCTTTTTCCAGTTGGACTAAGACTTTAGAAGCCGGTAATGGTTGGATGTCTGAAAAGAAAAGTTGGATTTGTTCCTCTTCAAGTGGCATTTGGGTCATGGACTGAGCTGCCTTTTCAAAGCGTTTTTCTTGAGAGAGAACAGTTTTCATCTTTTTAGCCAATAGGCGACCAGCAGTACTGTCTTTGGTAGCTCGAAGTGCAGTTTCTACATTTTGCTTAACGTGGCGATGTTTTTCCATGGTTTTGTCATAGGCTCTCTGGTCGTTAGCAGCTTGCTGACTTTGCCTTGCAAAACTAGCCTTTCTCTGCTCACTATAGCGATCATAGTCTAAATGCTCGACTAGCGTTTCCGCTTCTTTCCGATGCTTGACCAGCCGCAAGTGGACAATAGTATCAGCCGTTTGAGAAAGAAAGTCTTCATCATGGGAAATGAAAATAACAGTTTGCCTAATCTTGCGAATCTGCCTTTTTAGCCAATCAACTGTCTCAAGGTCTAGGTCATTTGAAGGTTCATCTAAAAATAGAATCTCAAAAGGTTTGGCTAACTCGTGAATGAGCTGAATTTTCAAAGCTTCGCCCCCTGATAGACTGCCAATTTCTTGGTCGCTAGCAAAACGGTCGCTATCAAAGTGCAACTCCTCCGCCAAGCGATAGAGAATACTGTAGTCTAAATCAGCAGAATCCAAAAAGAAGTAGTCATGTAGAGTCCTATTTTTTAGCTCCTCAGGTAACTTTTGAGGAATGTAGGCCAGTGATTGAAGGTCAGACTGGATGTCGCCCTTGATAGTAAAATCAGGTAATGCTTCCCCCGTTAAAGCTCGTAGTAAAGTCGATTTACCATTTCCTTCTTCACCAATAATAGCAACCTTTTCTCCGTCTTGGATAGTCATGGTTAGGTCAGATACAAGATCTCGTAGATCTTTGTTTTGCGTGATAGTTAGATGATTGATTTTTATCATATTGTTGCCCTTTCTAGAATGTCGATAGTGCATAACAAAAAGCTCTACTTTATCTAGTAGAGCCCAAAGTCACTGTCAAAACTCTATTATCCTCGTTGAAAAAACTCGTCAAACTAGCTTGGAGCTGCCTAACCCAACCCAAGAGGAGCATAGCTTTCTAGTTTTTTGATTTTCAATGAGGACAAGATACTAGAAAATCTAGTATGAAAAGAGCACACAAAAAGAGACAAAAACAAGATCTACTAAATAAAGATTCTTTATTTGATAGACTTAGTTGTTCATGTCTCCCTTACCTCCGAGTATTAGTACCTCTATCCTATACCTTTCAGGAAATTTTGTCAATAGAAAACAAGTGATTTCAAGCTCTAAAATCCAAAAACAGGTCCATAGAGAGTCAGTACGTGTTTGACATGTTCGTAGTGGAACTTGTCATAGTTGCGCCAAGCAGTACGAGCTTGATCGTTTAGTTTTAGGCTCCCTAGTCCAATCAGAAGACTGGTGCGTTGGTAAAATTTCTCAAGGTCGATTAAGATACTGTTGTCCAGCTTTTCTGCTTTTTTTAGTTCCTCAAGAGTGGTGTTCAGCAGCTCTTGCAGTCGAAGATCATCGGCTGTTCCTTGTTTGCAACTTTGGTAGCTTTTATCTAACTCGGAAAGGAGTTGGTAAGCTTCAGTGATGAGTATTTTGTCTTCCATATGAGCATCCTCCTTGCTCTGATGTATTCTTGCCTATAGTATAGCACTAATAGGAAAGTTTGTCATAGTAAATATGTTAAAAAATGAGATTTCAATCTCAAGGTTTGGGAGGCTGACTTGTAGCATTTTCATGGTATAATCAAGTGAGTACATCTTTATGGAGGAAATATGAAGTTAAACATTCAAGAAATTCGTAAGCAACCTGAAGGCCTACATTTTGAACAAGCTTTAGACCTGGCAGCAGACTTGCGTAAACGGAACCAAGAGATTTTAGATGTCAAAGATATCCTTGCAGTGGGGAAGGTACAGTACGAAGACCGTCTGTATTTCTTAGACTATCAGTTGTCATATACCATTGTCCTTGCTTCCAGCCGCAGTATGGAGCCAGTTGAGTTGGCTGAGTCTTATCCAGTCACAGAGGTCTTAATGGAAGGAGCGACCAACCAACTGGACCAGGAGGTTCTTGATGATGACTTGGTCTTGCCTATCGAAAATGGGGAAATCGACCTTGCTGAGAGCGTAGCAGATAATATCTTGCTCAATATCCCAATCAAGGTCTTGACGGCAGAAGAAGAGGCTGGCCAAGGGTTTGTGTCTGGAAATGACTGGCAAATCATGACTGAGGACGAATACCAAGCTCAACAAGCAGTCAAGAAAGAAGAAAACAGTCCATTTGCTGGCTTGCAAGGACTGTTTGATGGAGACGAGTAGATGGTTTTATCCAAGAAACGTGCCCGTCATGTCATTGAGGAAATTATTGCCCTTTTTCCAGATGCCAAACCAAGTCTAGATTTTCGCAATCATTTTGAACTCTTGGTTGCGGTGATGTTGTCAGCTCAGACGACAGATGCAGCGGTAAATAAGGCCACGCCAGGTCTCTTTGCTGCTTTTCCAACACCACAAGCCATGTCTGTCGCGACTGAAAGTGAAATTGCTTCACACATTTCTCGTCTGGGACTGTATCGAAATAAGGCCAAATTCCTTAAAAAATGTGCTCAACAATTACTAGATGATTTTGACGGGCAAGTACCTCAGACTCGAGAGGAATTAGAAAGTCTAGCGGGTGTTGGTCGTAAAACAGCAAATGTCGTCATGAGTGTGGGGTTTGGAATTCCTGCTTTTGCAGTGGATACTCATGTGGAGCGTATCTGTAAGCATCACGATATCGTTAAAAAATCAGCTACACCACTTGAAGTAGAAAAACGTGTCATGGATGTTCTGCCACCAGAAGAGTGGTTAGCAGCCCACCAGGCCATGATTTACTTTGGACGAGCTATCTGCCATCCCAAAAATCCAGAATGTAACCACTATCCCCAATTATATGATTTTAGCAATGTTTAAGGGGACTTTGAAAAAGTTTTTGCTTGATTTTAAGGGTGCTTTGTGCTATAGTAAATGGTAACTAAATAGTCCTTTAAACCTGTCCCGTGAGGCAGGCAAGGAGCGCGATAAAGTAGAAGGGTGAAGTCTATACTGTTTACAGTAGGGCTCGCTTGGCTATACATTTCAAGTCTCCTTGTAGAAGGAGACTTTTCTTTTTGGAGGTTTGTCATGAAGGCAAAAGAAGTTGTAGACGAATTGACCGTCAAACGCGCGATTACGCGAATTACTTACGAGATTATTGAGCGCAATAAAGATTTGAATAAAATTATCCTAGCTGGGATAAAAACGCGTGGTGTTTTCATCGCTCATCGTATCAAAGAACGCTTGGAGCAGTTGGAAAATATCACTGTTCCTGTTGTGGAATTAGACACCAAGCCTTTCCGTGATGATGTTAAAAGCGGAGAAGATACTTCTTTGATTTCTGTTGATGTGACAGACCGTGAAGTTATCTTGGTGGATGATGTACTCTATACAGGCCGTACCATCCGAGCTGCGATCGATAATATTGTTGGCCATGGTCGTCCTGCGCGCGTGAGTCTTGCGGTGCTAGTTGACCGTGGACATAGAGAATTGCCTATCCGTCCAGATTACGTTGGGAAAAATATCCCAACCAGTCGTTCTGAAGAAATCATCGTAGAGATGACAGAACTTGATGGCCAAGACAGAGTTCTGATTACTGAAGAAGCTTAGAAAGCTGAAGGAGTAGCCATGTCAGAAAATCAACAAGCATTGAACCATGTGGTTTCCATGGAAGACCTTACAGTTGATCAAGTGATGAAATTGATCAAACGAGGAATCGAGTTTAAAAACGGAGCCCAACTTCCCTACGAGAACAAACCTATCGTATCGAATCTCTTCTTTGAAGATTCTACACGGACACATAAGTCCTTTGAAGTGGCAGAGATTAAGCTAGGGTTGGAGCGACTGGACTTTGATGTGAAGACTAGCTCGGTCAATAAGGGTGAGACATTGTATGATACCATCTTGACCCTATCTGCTCTAGGAGTGGATGTCTGTGTGATTCGCCACCCAGAGGTCGACTATTACAGAGAGTTGATTGCAAGTCCGTCAATTACAACTTCTATTATCAATGGTGGTGATGGTTCGGGACAACATCCTAGCCAGAGCTTGCTTGATTTGATGACTATTTATGAGGAATTTGGTCACTTTGAGGGTCTCAAGGTTGCTATTGCAGGCGACTTGGACCACTCACGCGTTGCCAAATCCAATATGCAGATTTTGAAACGCTTGGGAGCTGAACTGTTCTTTGCAGGACCTGAGGAATGGAGAAGTCAAGAGTTTGCGGACTATGGACAGTTTGTAACTATTGATGAGATTGTTGATCAGGTGGATGTTTTGATGTTACTCCGAGTTCAACATGAACGCCATGATAGTGGAGCCGTTTTTTCAAAAGAAGACTACCATGCTCAACACGGTTTGAACCAAGAACGCTATAATCGCTTAAAAGAAACAGCAATCATTATGCATCCTGCTCCAGTGAATCGAGATGTGGAAATTGCTGACCACTTGGTTGAAGCACCAAAATCACGCATTGTCCAACAAATGACCAACGGTGTCTTTGTTCGAATGGCAATTTTAGAATCCGTATTGGCGAGTAGAAACGCCAACTAAAACACAAGACGTTAAAAGACGCCAGTGAGCGTCCACGAGAGGTGAAAATATGACAAAAAGACTTCTAGTATTAGAAGATGGCACAGTTTTTGAAGGAAAGGCCTTCGGAGCAGACATTGATGTAACAGGTGAGATCGTCTTTAACACAGGGATGACTGGCTACCAAGAATCCATTACAGACCAGTCTTATAATGGACAAATCTTGACCTTTACCTATCCTTTGGTGGGAAATTATGGAATTAACCGTGATGATTACGAATCCATCATTCCAACTTGTAAAGGAGTTGTCGTTTTCGAAGAGGCGCGTCGAGCTAGTAACTGGCGCAACCAAATGACCTTGGATGAATTTTTGATAGCTAAGAAAATTCCTGGTATTTCAGGGATTGATACGCGTGCCCTTACCAAGATTATCCGTAAGCACGGTACTATGCGTGCAACCTTGACTCACGTTGGGGACAGCATGGACCATGTGACGGATCAGCTCCAAGCAACAGTCTTGCCGACAGACAATATCAAGCAGGTTTCTACTAAAACTTCCTACCCAGCTCCTGGAGTTGGTTTGAGTGTGGTCTTAGTAGACTTTGGTCTCAAGCACTCCATCTTACGTGAACTTTCTAAGCGTAACTGTAACGTGACCGTCGTTCCGTATTCAACAACGGCAGAAGAAATTCTCCACCTCAATCCTGATGGAGTTATGTTGTCAAATGGTCCAGGTAACCCAGAAGACGTTCCAGAAGCACTGGACATGATTCGTGGTGTGCAAGGGAAAATTCCAATTTTCGGTATTTGTATGGGACACCAACTCTTTGCTATGGCAAACGGTGCTAAGACCTACAAGATGAAATTTGGTCACCGTGGATTTAACCACGCGGTACGTGAGATTGCAACAGGACGTGTAGACTTTACCAGCCAAAACCATGGTTATGCAGTCAGCCGTGAGGACTTACCAGAGCATTTGATCATTACCCACGAAGAAATCAATGATAAATCAGTTGAGGGTGTGCGTCACAGATACCAACCAGGTTTTTCTGTACAATTCCACCCAGATGCAGCTCCTGGTCCACACGACGCAAGCTACCTATTTGATGAATTTATCGAGATGATGGAAGCTTTTAAACAAGTAAACTAAGAACGAGTAAAAGCTCGTCGGAGAATTTATGTAACTGAACACGGACGGAAAGCTCGGAATTTAGAGAAACCAACTTGGATTGTCAATCCTTCCTTGGTTTCCTAAAATTCAATCGCTTTCTATTCGTCCTTTGTATCTTATTTAATGTCGCTCTGTGAGGCGACGAATAGAAAGGCAGGTCGTTTCTTTTAGTCGCTATCGGGCGAACTAAAAACTCCCTGCACTAGATTTTTTATCGAAAAATATCGTTTCTCTAAAAAATCGTCGGAGAATTTATTTAATGGCAACCTGAGAGTTGCCGAATAGAAAGGAGAAGGGTGGTCCGTATTTGCTGAACTGAATACAGGCTACGGACGGTGCTAAAAAGATAGTTATTCCTAGAACTGATAGTTCTTCGTCATAACTCCTATTTTAGCTTGGTCCGCTTGACGCCCTTAATATCTTATAAATGCCTAAACGTACTGATATTCAAAAAATTATGGTGATTGGTTCTGGTCCGATTATTATTGGTCAGGCTGCTGAGTTTGACTATGCTGGGACCCAGGCCTGCTTGTCTTTGAAAGAGGAAGGTTATGAGGTTGTCTTGGTAAACTCAAACCCTGCCACTATCATGACGGATAAGGAGATTGCTGACAAGGTTTACATCGAACCGATTACACTTGAGTTTGTGACGCGTATTCTCCGTAAGGAACGTCCAGATGCTTTGCTTCCAACTCTTGGAGGTCAGACAGGGCTCAATATGGCCATGGAATTGTCTAAAAACGGCATCCTAGATGAGCTTGGAGTAGAGCTTCTAGGTACTAAATTGTCTGCCATCGACCAAGCAGAGGACCGTGACCTCTTTAAACAATTGATGGAAGAGCTTGAGCAACCAATTCCAGAATCTGAAATTGTCAACACAGTGGAAGAAGCTGTTGCTTTTGCGGCATCAATCGGCTATCCAGTCATTGTCCGTCCAGCCTTTACCCTAGGTGGTACTGGTGGTGGTATGTGTGCCAACGAGGAAGAATTGCGTGAAATCGCTGAAAATGGGTTGAAATTGTCACCTGTTACCCAATGTTTGATTGAGCGTTCAATCGCAGGTTTCAAGGAAATCGAATACGAAGTCATGCGTGACTCAGCTGACAATGCCCTCGTTGTTTGTAACATGGAAAACTTTGACCCAGTGGGGATTCACACAGGGGATTCTATCGTATTTGCTCCTGCGCAAACCATGTCAGACTATGAAAACCAAATGCTTCGTGACGCGAGCTTGAGCATTATCCGCGCTCTCAAGATTGAAGGTGGGTGTAACGTTCAGCTGGCCCTTGATCCGCATAGCTTCAAGTACTATGTTATCGAAGTAAACCCTCGTGTATCGCGTTCGTCAGCCCTTGCTTCTAAGGCGACGGGTTATCCGATTGCTAAATTGGCAGCTAAGATTGCCGTCGGTTTGACCTTGGATGAGGTCATCAACCCAGTTACAGGTTCAACCTATGCTATGTTTGAACCAGCCCTTGACTACGTCGTTGCTAAGATTCCACGTTTCCCATTTGACAAGTTTGAAAAAGGTGAGCGTCGTCTTGGTACTCAGATGAAGGCGACTGGAGAAGTCATGGCCATCGGTCGGAACATTGAGGAGTCTCTTCTAAAAGCCTGTCGTTCACTTGAAATTGGGGTTCACCACAATGAAATGCCTGAACTGGCAACTGTTTCTGATGATGCCTTGATTGAAAAGGTTGTGAAAGCCCAAGATGACCGTCTCTTCTACGTATCAGAAGCCATTCGCCGTGGTTATACACCAGAAGAAATTGCTGAATTGACCAAGATTGATATCTTCTATCTGGATAAACTCTTGCACATCTTTGAAATTGAGCAAGAATTAGGTGCCCATCCACAAGATCTAGAAGTCTTGAAAACAGCTAAACTCAATGGATTTTCAGACCGCAAGATTGCGGAACTTTGGAAAACGACCGCTGAGCAAGTTCGCCAACTTCGCTTGGAAAACAAGATTGTCCCAGTTTACAAGATGGTTGATACTTGTGCGGCGGAGTTTGACTCTGAAACACCATACTTCTATTCAACCTATGGTTGGGAAAATGAATCTATCAAGTCTGATAAGGAATCCGTCCTAGTCCTAGGTTCAGGTCCAATCCGTATCGGTCAAGGGGTTGAGTTTGACTATGCAACTGTTCACTCGGTGAAGGCGATTCAGGCTGCTGGTTATGAAGCCATCATCATGAATTCAAACCCAGAGACCGTTTCAACAGACTTCTCGGTATCTGACAAGCTCTACTTTGAGCCATTAACATTCGAAGATGTCATGAATGTTATCGATTTGGAGCAACCAAAAGGCGTTATCGTTCAGTTCGGTGGTCAAACAGCCATCAACCTTGCGGAGCCTTTGGCAAAAGCAGGTGTGACCATCCTTGGTACGCAAGTCGCTGACCTAGACCGTGCCGAAGATCGTGACCTCTTTGAACAAGCCCTTAAAGACTTGGATATTCCACAGCCACCAGGTCAAACAGCTACCAATGAAGAAGAAGCTGTGCTTGCTGCTCGCAAGATTGGTTTCCCAGTTCTCGTTCGTCCATCTTATGTCTTGGGTGGACGTGCTATGGAAATCGTCGAAAACGAAAAAGACCTTCGTTCTTACATGCGTACCGCTGTTAAGGCTAGTCCAGACCATCCAGTCCTTGTCGATTCTTACATCGTTGGGCAAGAGTGTGAAGTCGATGCCATCTCAGACGGGGAAAATGTTCTCATCCCTGGTATCATGGAACATATCGAACGTGCCGGTGTCCACTCAGGTGACTCAATGGCCGTTTACCCACCACAAACCTTGTCGCAAAAGGTGCAGGAAACCATCGCAGACTATACCAAACGTCTAGCAATTGGCCTTAACTGTCTTGGAATGATGAACATCCAGTTTGTCATCAAGGATGAAAAAGTATACGTTATTGAGGTCAATCCACGTGCCAGCCGTACGGTTCCATTCCTTTCTAAGGTAACTAATATTCCTATGGCTCAGGTAGCGACCAAGCTCATTCTTGGGCAAAGTCTTGAAGAACTTGGCTATCAAGATGGACTCTATCCAGAAAGCACTCGCGTTCATATCAAGGCGCCAGTCTTCTCCTTTACGAAACTAGCTAAGGTAGACAGCTTGCTCGGTCCTGAAATGAAGTCAACAGGGGAAGTTATGGGTTCTGATACTACTCTTGAAAAAGCTTTGTACAAGGCCTTTGAAGCTTCTTACCTGCACTTGCCAACCTTTGGTAACGTTGTATTTACCATCGCTGATGATGCCAAAGATGAAGCCTTGGACTTGGCTCGTCGTTTCCAAAATATCGGTTATGGTATCCTTGCGACAGAAGGGACAGCAGCATTCTTTGCCAGTCATGGACTTCAAGCCCAACCTGTTGGTAAGATTGGTGATGACGATCAGGATATCCCAAGCTTTGTTCGCAAAGGGAAAATCCAAGCAATCATCAATACTGTCGGAACAAAACGAACTGCTGACGAAGATGGTGAGCAAATCCGCCGTTCAGCCATTGAACACGGTGTGCCACTCTTTACAGCTCTAGATACAGCTAATGCCATGCTCAAGGTGCTAGAAAGCCGTAGTTTTGTCACAGAAGCAATCTAGTTGAGACAGAATTTTCACAGTTTTAAAGCCAGCGTTAGAAAACGCTGGCTTTTGCAATACAGAAATTGCTTATTTCAACCATCATTCTTTCCTGAAGAATCGTTCTAAATTGTGATATAATAAGGTAGAATTGGAAATGGAAAACTATTTTCATTATATTTTCAAAATTTCCATTAAGAAAATAGGTAAAGACAGATTAGAAAGTGTAAAATTCCGATGTCTTCTTACAAAAAAGTCTCTCTTTCTGAGATCAACCAATCTATTGAAACTCCTAATAACAATCATTTTTGGCAAAATCTAAAAGCTTTTTTAGGACCTGGAGCCCTTGTAGCAGTTGGTTATATGGATCCTGGAAACTGGATTACCAGCGTGGTTGGTGGTGCATCCTACAAATATAGTCTCTTATTTGTTATTTTGATTTCATCCATCATTGCCATGCAACTACAACAGATGGCTGGAAAGCTCGGTATCGTAACTAAGATGGATCTAGCACAGGCAACTGCACATCATGCTCCCAAATGGCTTCGCTATAGTTTATGGGTGATTTTAGAATTAGCTTTAATGGCGACCGACTTAGCCGAGGTTTTAGGCTCAGCGATTGCCTTAAATCTTTTATTTAAAATACCGATTATGGTCGCTATCCTCTTAACCGTTTTAGATGTATTTCTTTTGTTGTTGTTAATGAAATTTGGCTTCAAAAAAATTGAAGCCATTGTTACGACCCTTATTTTAACCATACTAGCCATCTTTACCTATCTGGTGGCTTTATCTAATCCGAGTATTCAGGGTATCTTTGGTGGTTATTTACCGACTCCAACATTATTTGAAACACCATTACCAGGTCATGAAAGCCAATTGACCTTGGCTCTAGGAATTGTAGGAGCGACAGTCATGCCCCATAATCTCTATCTCCATTCCTCTCTATCCCAAACAAGGAAAATCAATCACAAAGATAAGAAGGATGTTCGAAAAGCCGTGCGTTTTATGACCTGGGATTCAAATCTTCAGTTGTCCCTAGCCTTTATTGTCAATTCCTTGCTTCTCATTTTAGGGGCATCTCTCTTTTTTGGTCATGCATCTGAAATTTCAGCTTTCTCTCAAATGTACAATGCTTTACAGGATTCGACAATAGCAGGAGCGATAGCCAGCTCAACTCTGTCAACTTTATTTGCCCTAGCCCTCTTAGCAAGTGGCCAGAATTCGACCATTACAGGTACCTTAACAGGACAGATTGTCATGGAAGGCTTCTTACATCTGAAATTGCCTCAGTGGATTATCCGTATCGGTACCCGGATTTTTGCCTTGCTTCCTGTGATTATTGTTGCCGTCTTGTTTGGACATCAAGAAAAAACCTTGGATCAGTTATTGGTCTATTCACAAGTTTTTCTGTCAATTGCTCTTCCGTTTTCAATCTTCCCCTTAATCTATCTGACCTCTAAGAAGTCACTGATGGGAGAATTCACCAATGCCAAGTGGAACACCATCCTAGGTTACGCAGTTTCAATCATCTTGACCATTCTCAATATCAAGCTTCTTTTCGATATTTTTTAACCTCGTTTGAAATCAATTATAGTGTCAGCGTGAAGGTTGATAAAGAGAAAGTGGTAGTGGTTGGTTCATAAAAAGAAGTACAAAAAAAGAACAGTGGTAACTGTTCTTTTTTATCATTATTTGAGACCGTATTTTTTGTTGAAACGATCCACGCGTCCATCTGCTTGAGTGAACTTTTGACGTCCAGTGTAGAATGGGTGTGAGTCTGATGAAATTTCCACACGGATCAATGGGTAAGTTTCGCCTTCGAACTCAACAGTTTCGTTAGAGCGTTTTGTTGAACCGCTAAGGAATTTGTAACCAGTAGTTGTGTCCATGAAGACAACTGGGCGATATTCTGGATGGATATCTTTTTTCATTTTGCAATATTTCCTTTCTGCCATGGTCTCTTTGCGAGCCATAGATTGTTACCATACTAGTCTATCAGATTCTGATAAGTTTGGCAAGTCTTTTCCCTGATTTTATTAAAAATCTTGATAAAAAATCACTCCAGTGTTTACTGGAGTGAGGGTAGAAGAATGATTAGTTCTCTTAATTTGGAGCTTTTTCTTCTTGTTGATTTTTTACTTCTGTTTCTTTTACTGGTTCTGTGTTTTCTTCTGCTGATTTAGCTTCTTTTTCAGATTCAGTAATTTCTGTTTCTGTTGATTCTGTTACAGTTTCAGCTTCAGCCTCTGTTTCTGTTGGTTCAGCTACTGGATCAGCTTCTGTTTTTGTTTCAGATTCAGATTCAGTAGTTTCTTCTTTTACTGGTTCTGCGTTTTCTGCTGCTGATTCAGCCTCTATATTAGCTGGTTCCTTAGCTTCTTCTTTTTGCTCAGTTTCCTCTTTAGCAGTCTCTGTTTTCTCAGCAGTAGTTTCTTCTTTTTTACGTTCTTGAGATTCTTTTTTGATTTCTTCGACCGCAGTTTTAACGGTAGAGCTTGTTACACGTCCGACAGTTTGAGCAAAATCTTTACCAGACTCGGCTAATTCAGTAAATGATTCTTTTGTAATTTTACCACCTGACATTGCCAAGAGACCAGTTACAACTAGTGCAATGCTAGCAAGAATGGCTAAAATCAAACCAAAGCCGATTGAAATGCCATATCCACCAAAATTAGACATGTACTTATTTACATTAAAGAGACTATTTAGTGTGACAAGAGTTGCAATTGCACCCGCAACAATGACACCAATTGAGAACCCTTTAGGCATTGCTTTATTCATATTATTCAAGCAAGCAAGAACAATAGACACAATAGCCGCGATAATGACAAACCAACCATCACCTTGGTAACCATTCACGCTATAGGACCCAAAAGAACCTGCATTTAAACTAGCCCATGGCAAGAGTGAACCAAGAATGGCTACTCCAGCAGAAATGAGAATATACAAACGATTTTTTTCCATTATTAAATCTCCTTTTATTCAGTTTGATTTATTATACCATAAACTGAGGTACAAAGAAACCGTATATTTTAAGAATATAGCATATAAAAGGCCAAGAAAATTCTTTCTTAGCCTTGGTGGATCTGTAGAACCTCTTTCAGCTCTTTATATATTTGTTCGTTTTCTTCTAGACTATAGGAATTGGCACCACTGGCTAATGGATGCCCTCCCCCGTCGTGTCGTTTGGCTATCTCATTGATAGGGGTGATTTTGCTGCGCATTCGAACACGGAAGTGGCCATCAGCTTGCTCAACAAAGATAGCCCAAGCCTTAACAGTATCAATTCGACCAGGTGCCCCAACAATCGCTGCTGTTTCAGCATCCGTAACCTTATATTTTTCCAAGATGTCTTGAGTAAGCAGAACGCGTGCAGCCCCATTCTCATCAACTTCTAAGTGATCATAAACATACCCTTGCAATTTTGCAATCTTGAAGCTCATGGTATCCATTTGACGAGACAGTCCAGTAAAGTCAAAATCAATTTCTCGGAGCTGGCCAGCTATTCTAAAGGTACGGGCACTAGTTGAAGGGTAGAGAAAACGCCCAGTGTCTCCAACAATTCCTGCATAGAGAAGTCTTGCCGCTTCACTAGACAAAGTTAGCTGATTTTCTTGAGCAAATAATGCAATCATCTCACTGGCGCTGCTTGAACTTGTATCCACCCAAGATAGGTCACCATAGATATCATCATTTGGATGGTGATCGATTTTGATGGTGAAATCAGCTTGTTCGTAGCGTTTATCATCGATACGAGGACGATTCGCTGTATCACAAATAATAGCAAGAGCTCCTTGGTAGTCACTGTCTTGGACAGTATCCATTTCCGCCATCCAGGTTAGAGTTGGTTCGTTATAACCGACTGCTTTGATGGTCTTTTCTGGAAAATGGTGAGTGAGAAGAGCTTTCAAGCCCACTTGGCTCCCTAAGGCATCTGGATCTGGTTTCATATGACGATGAATGATAATGGTATCGTATTCTTTGATTTTCTCTAAAATTTGCTGGCAAATTTCCATAAATAACCTCAATTCTTTCTCATTTCATTGTAGCACAAGAATTTTTATTTTTAAAATGAAAAAGATATGATATAATGGAGAAAGATAAATTGAGGAGGACGATATGGCATTAGCAAAAATTGTATTTGCCAGTATGACCGGTAATACCGAAGAAATTGCAGATATTGTAGCAGATAAATTGCGTGACTTGGGCTTGGATGTCGATGTGGATGAATGTACGACTGTTGACGCTTCAGACTTCTTGGAGGCGGACATCGCAATCGTTGCGACCTATACTTACGGTGATGGAGAATTGCCAGATGAGATGATGGACTTCTACGAAGACCTAGCAGATCTCAACTTGAATGGCAAAATCTACGGAGTAGTCGGTTCAGGAGATACCTTCTACGACGAATTTTGTAAAGCTGTTGATGACTTTGATCGTGTTTTTGTAGCGACAGGAGCAGAAAAAGGTTCAGAGTGTGTTAAAGTGGACCTCTCTGCCGAAGAAGAAGACATCGAACGTTTGGAACAATTCGCAGAAGAATTGGCTGCAAAAGTAGGATAAGAATCAAACTGCACTGACTGGAAGAAGTTAGTGCGTTTTTTTATTAGTTATTTTGGGATTTTACTAGCCTATTTGGTGGCTTTTTGATACAATAATTCAAATAAAGGAGGAGACTGTATGAACTTAGATATTATTCGGCAAGAAATTGATCAAATTGACAATCAAATCGTCAAGCTCCTAGAAGAACGAATGCACTTGGTTGAGGGTGTAGTTGCCTATAAGAAAGCCTCAGGAAAACCTGTTTTAGATACTAAGAGAGAAGCAGTTATTTTTGAAAAGGTTAGAAGTCGTGTAGAGGATAAGCGCTATCAGGAGACTATTGTTGCGACTTTTTCAGATATTCTCAAACGTTCGCGTGATTATCAGGATCAAAACATTAAATGAAAAAAGAACAATTTTATCCGCTAGGGATTTTTCTGGCTGCCATGGTGGGAGGCCTTATCCGCTATCTCATTTCCACTTGGTTACCAGCTAGCCCAGACTTTCCTTGGGGAACCCTTCTCGTCAACTATCTGGGAATATTCTGCCTGGTCTATCTGGTAAAAGGCTATCTGGCCCATAAGGGAACTAGTAAAGGCTTGGTTTTGGCGCTGGGGACGGGTTTTTGCGGAGGTTTAACAACCTTTTCTAGTCTACTCTTGGATGCTATGAAATTGCTCGATACTGGGCGTTATCTTAGCTTAGTCATCTATCTGCTTTTGAGTATTGGAGGAGGTCTGCTCTTGGCTTATGTTCTAGGGAGGAAGAAATGGTAATCGTTTATCTTGCAATCGCCTGCGGGTTCGGAGCCCTGGTGCGTTATTTCTTTTCCCGCTATAATCAAGCTTCAAAATTACCTCTAGGAACTCTCATAGCCAATCTTCTAGGATGTTTTTTGATCGGCCTACTCTACAATCATGTGGAGTCCAAGGAAATCTATGCCATCCTAGCGACAGGTTTTTGTGGAGGGTTAACGACCTTTTCAACCTTGAATGATGAGCTACAAAGACTGTTAAGTGACAAGAAGGTGTTTTATATCTATTTTCTCTTAACTTACATAGGCGGTTTTCTAGCGATTTTTTTAGGAATTCTGCTATAAATTTCTTTACTTTTAGATGGAAATTTGGTAAACTGTATCTTGTGTGTAATGGACGCACAAAAATACAGTTTATCCGCTGAGGAAGGTTCCTCAAGATTGACAAAGATAGGAGAATAAAATGAATCCATTAATCCAAAGCTTGACTGAAGGTCAACTTCGTACAGATATCCCATCATTCCGTCCTGGTGACACTGTTCGTGTACACGCGAAAGTTGTCGAAGGAAACCGTGAACGTATCCAGATTTTTGAAGGTGTTGTTATTGCACGTAAAGGTGCTGGCATCTCAGAAAACTACACAGTTCGTAAAATCTCTAACGGTGTAGGTGTTGAGCGTATCTTCCCAATCCACACTCCACGTGTTGAAAAGATCGAAGTTGTTCGTTACGGTAAAGTACGTCGTGCGAAATTGTACTACTTGCGTGCTCTTCAAGGTAAAGCAGCTCGTATCAAAGAAATCCGTCGTTAATTCGACTAAAAAACTCTGCTCATCCAGCAGAGTTTTTCTCTAGCTCCCTTAGTTCAATGGATATAACAACTCCCTCCTAAGGAGTAGTTGCAGGTTCGATTCCTGCAGGGGGCAGTAAACTAGAAACAAAACACTGGATAACCAGTGTTTTTTCTTTGACCAATTTTTAAACATTTAATATGATATCCATGGTGTGGTATAATAGGAGAAAGTATAAGTGCTTATTTGAAGGGGAATTTCAGTATAAGGATTTAGTTTTCTGAGAAAAATAATGATGTTTGAGTAAAGAAGGAAATGGAATGAAAATTTCTGGGACAAGTGGTAACGTTACTTTTGACTATGAAAATGGCTATGTTCTAAAAGCAGAGGGAGAGTTGTTGACCGATGGAAGTTTTACTGTATATAGGTCAAGCATACAGAATTGGGAGCCACCATACAACCATATTCGTATCACACAGAACGAGATAGATAAACTTGTCGAGGAAGTGGATTCCATGATAACTGAGAAAACAATACAGATCGAATTTATCTGAGTTAGAGTAGGAGAAGAATGATGAAAATCGATTACAGTGAACGGATGGTCACATGGGAGTGGGATGGTTGTGTAATAAAGATAGAACTACTAGATATCATTCATGCGGAATATCATAAAGATGAAAACATGGTGATGGTCTATAGTGGAGAAAACTTTGTAAGCAAAATCATTTTCTACTTTAGTTTGGAAGGAAAATTGTTAGGGCAACAAAATCTACTAGAAGGAACCCTAGATTGGAATCATAATGGGAAGCATCAGGTTATTTTTCAACATTTACATCATCTTCGCTTTAGCCCTAAATATCAGCGTATCTTCAGTATATTTCGCTCATCAAGCGATTTTGACGTTCCATCAGAACTAGTGGTTTATAATTTAGAAGGTGAGAAAATCGACAAAATTGAATCTCCTGCAGGATTTACTATGCTATATATTTCTAAGATAAGTAAGAAGAAACTGAGAATTGTATGCGAGGCTCTTAAAGAGGATTGTTTTGATAAATCTGGTCGAAGTGATTTCTATTTTGATGTGGATTTAGAAACTAGAAAATGGATAAAAGATGGTCCAGCTTACTAAAGAATAATAAACGAAATCTGAATTTTATGATATTTTGGTTGATAGATAAACTTGCATTAGGAGATATAAAATGAAACCAACAAAACTACAATGGGAAGATGTTATTCAGTTCGAAGAAGTTGAAGGATATGGGAAATCCATCTGGAAAAATGAGGATAAATATTATTTGGTTTTAGAAGAAGGAACCGTGGCTTCTTGGTTAGCGGTTTATGAATTACCAAATGAATTATTTGCCTTACTAGAGAGTGGGGAGAGAACACCACTAGAAGTATCTTGGAAGATTCGGAACGATTGCTGGCCACCGACGGAAGAAGAAAAGAAAGCTAGTGAGAAACGATTTATAGAAGAGAGTCCTACATCATTAATTGATTTACCTGAAACTAGAGAGTCATTTACTCAGGAAGAGCTTGAAAGATTAATTCCAATTGCTGAGCAAATGTGGATTGACTGGAGAGGCAAACTTCCAGATGATTATGTATCGCCACTTAAGTAAAGTAGGGATATAATGAAACCCCATGAGCCAGCTGGAAAAATTCAATCAAAAATATCAAAAGAATCAAGGGTTTTCCATTATTGAGTGAAAGTGATGGGAGTTGTAACTCTGTATAGATGAACTGTAAGTTGGGACAAATATTATGAATGAGAATTTAAAGTTTGATTTGTTAAAACAAGATGTAGAAAAAGAAATTAGAGAAAAAGGCTTTGAAAATCTTTATTATGCTTTGTTTGATGAGCATAGTAGTCAACTTTGGGCTATCCATCTATTCTATCGAGATGGGAAATTTATGGTAAATAGTCGGGACGACCGGACCTATATAATGGGGAAAACAAGGGAGTTTGAGAATTTTGAAGAGGCAAAGCAATTATTTCTTAATTTAATGGAGTCTTTTATCGAAATGAACAGATATTTTGTACAGAATGGAGATTCACCCTACTACTCATGTAGTTTGTGGGATAAATAAGGAGATCAAGCAAAGATGAGAGACGAAGTCAAAGAACGTTTAGAACTGCTGTCAGCCATTCATGATTTAGGCTACGAGAGTTTGAGATATTCCATCTTTAATGAACATAGACCTTCTGAGTGGGAAACTAGGATAGATTATAATCCAGAATTGGAATTGTATGAAGTTTACTCAACGATGGACCGAGCAAGTACAGGAAGTATTTTTAAGTTTAAAACATTTGAAGAAGCAAAAGAAAAATTTATCCATAATCTAAAGTTAACAGTTTTTCAAAATAAAACTTCCGTTGAAAATGGAGAAGTTCCTGAATACTCCTCTCCATTATGGGAGAAAATCGATGATTGATATTGAGAACATGAGATGTATAGTTGAGCAAGAGATTAAAAAACATCATTTCGAGAGCTTACATTATGTTTTATTTGACGAAACTAAACGTCTTCCCTGGGCATTTCATCTTTATCAGAAAAATGGAAAATTTTATGTTGAAAGACGAGATGACCGATCATATGTGATGGGAAATGCGGTAGAATTTGATAATTTTCAAGATGCAAAACTAGCTTTTTTGGAACGATTAGAACATTTTGTAGAATCGACTAAGAAAGGACTTAAAGTTGGATTTTCTCCATATTACTCCTCCCCACTTTGGGACAATGAAAAGACGGATTGATTGTTAATTGCAGGAGATAATGAATGAAAAATTTAGATAAAGAAAAGCAAGACCTGTTGTCAGCCATTCATGATTTAGGTTACGAGAGTTTGAGGTATTCTATCTTTAACGAATATGGTCCTAGGGAATGGGAAGTGGTAATCGAATATGACGATTTTAAGCAAGTCTACAATGTCTATGCTACCATGGATAGAGCAAGTTATAATAAAAAATTGGAATTTGATAATTTTGAAGCTGCTAAAAATAAATTTCTAGAAAAACTAGATCTTACTGTAGAAATAAATAAACTTTTTGTAGAAAATGGGGAATCCCCTGAATACTCCTCCCCATTATGGGATAAAATCGAAGCTAAAATTGAGAATATGAAATGTATAGTTGAACACGAAATTAAAAAACGTCATTTTGAGAGCTTACATTATGTTCTATTTGACGAAACGAAGCAGCTTCCTTGGGCATTTCATCTTTATCAGAAAAATGGAAA
>NZ_KV818036.1:175022-180381 GCF_001814835.1 Streptococcus sp. HMSC072D07 | reverse complement strand
GCGGTAGAATTTGATAATTTTCAAGATGCAAAGAAAGTTTTTTTTGACAAATTAGAGCTTGTTATAGAATCTAATAAACTGAATATACAATTAGGATTACCAGTAGAATACTCCTCACCGCTTTGGGACAAGGAAGTGACTGGTTAACTCCTCAGTTCTTGCAGTTTAAATACGCTAAATAGAGAAAGAAGCAGAAAATATGACTCAGAAAGAACAAGCAATGATTTATCCCTTGCCAACTGATGCTCTAATACAGGAAAGAGAAGTAGCGTGGAAAGTTCGACTACCTGATGATTATAAGGAATTTATAAAGAATGAGAATGGATTGATTCCGTCAAAACGGTATTTTCATTTTAGGCATAATGAGAAAGTAATTGATCGCTTTTTAGCTATACTAGCTGTTTCAGGTGAGAAGGCAGAAGAGGATTACGATATCGGAGTTGTGAGTACACAATTGGAAGGTCGTATTGTATTTGATGAAGATTCAGTGGGAATGCAACTAATCCCCATAGCAGCATTGTTTGGTGGCGACTTTCTTTGTCTAAACTATGCGGAGGAAGCCGAACATCCAAGCATTTGTATTTGGTATCACGAAGAATCCTACGAGCTGGAGCCTGTCATAGAGTTTGTAGCTAATAACTTTACAGAGTTTTTAGCAATGCTATATTGATAGAAAGAAAGGTATCGGAGAAGAGCATTATCCGCCCCTAGAAAAGGAGTTAATACATGTTAAGAGACAAACACAAAGATCATGCATATTTTGAAAAACGTTTGAATCGGCTACAAAAACGTTTAAGAGAAGATGTCGAGATGACGAATGAAATTTCGGAGAAGTATTTGTTGCTCCATTATCAAGATTTGGTTTTGGATAACGAAGGACTAGTGAAACTTTCCTATTCTATAGGGGCTTCGAAAGAGGAGATTTTCCCCTATTATCAAGGGATTCTGTCTTATCTCAAACTCATTGCTTCAGAGGGAGTTCCATTTGACTTGGCAGTTAATATCTTTGCCTTGGGAGTTCTCTACAGTGAGCGCAAGGGAGAGTTTCTAGATGATTTAAAGGCTATTTATGAGCAGATGGATCATACTGATGGCTTGATTGAATACTACATGGTCTATCTATTCCATGATAAGGTAGTTCCTTTCCATTCGATTTTAGAGTATCAAAATATGATTGAGGACACTTATGAGAGTGTAGCCAAGGCACAGGGATTTTGGTATTATAGTCATTCTGATGAACCTTGGTACGGAACACATAAGTATGATAATAGAGGTTACGATGGCTACTGGAGTTTTGACACCGCCGCAACCTGCAAGATCAAAGGGATTTTCGATGAACGCTTGAAAGATTTAGAGTACTTCCCATATGACCTTCTAGTCCAAGAAAACTAAGAAAACTGGGTTTCTACCCAGTTTTTATCAAACAGGTAGTCTCCTTTTTCTTTACGTTAACAAGGCTATTCTTAACACGGACATCCACAGCATGGCTGAGGTCCTCAAGCAAAGAGGGATTATATCGGAGGTAAATAAAATGGTATTAACTATAGAGCCATTTGGGTATGCAGAATATGAAAATATCAAGCTTTTAGAAAAACGATTTGATATCAAACTTCCAGTTGACTATAAAGAATTTTTAGTCACACAAAACGGAGGAAGGAATTCATCTTATACATTTGAAAATTCAATTAAGATTGATCAACTTGATGAAGTTATTAATATTGATACTATGTTTGGTATAAATACTGGAATTAAAAATGCAGATATAGAACAGTGGACGGAAGAATATCGTAATGATATTTTTGAACATTCCATTATCATTGGAGACACTATTCAGCACGGATTTCTACTATTTTGGCAAAGTGGTGATGCTAACGAAGGCTTATATTATTACGACGATACCTATCAATTAGAAGCCTCAAGCGATGAGAACAATGCCTATTTTTTAGCTAAAACATTTTCAGAATTTACGGATTTGATATAGAACTAAGGATACAATTGAAGGAATTATCTGAATAGATTTTTCCTTAGATTTACAAATTGAGGTCAAACAACTTCAAAGAAATTTGAATCTTCTACAAAGTAAAGGACTACCTTTATATCCAAACCAAGGTGCAACTCAGGAACTATGGGAACGTTTTTACAATAAATTAGATTGAGGTATAAAAATGGATGCAACAAAATTAAATAAGCTATCATATATCCTATATTCTGAAAGCAATGCTGAAGCTGTGAAACTAGTTAAGTCTATTGATAGTGAAGATGAACTCTTTGTCTTGTTTGATAATTATAACTGGGATAATGGTTTTGAAGTACCAGATGCAATTATTAATCATCCAAATTGTACTCTCCCAGTTGCCTTATTAGCTTTTTATAGAGCAGACGGTATACAATATTTACTTGAAGGAGAGGCTGTTTTTGCAAATCGCTTATCGCAATCCTGGGAAAATTTTATAAAGGAAGTTTATGATAAAATTTTGAAAAAGCAATATCCCAATGGAAGTATCTCTTTTCAACCTGAAATAACAAAAATTCAGAAGTTTAAATTAAATAAGTTGAATCCCAATCTCGATTCGTTTATTTTAGATGGAGTGTTAGGAAAAGATTTACATATTCGTCTTTAAAATTAAGAATAACGATACGATAGCCCGCTTTAAATGGATGCGGAAACCGATTGACAGGACCCAGCAGGTAAATACCTAAGCGGCTTGGCCAAGGCGGGAAAGACTGCAGGACTCACCGCTGTTAAGACTAGTATAAAAACAGCAGTGAAGGAAGACATTGAACAAGGTGCTAAGAATTTCAATACCTTTAAAGGGCTCAAGAATAGAAAGCTGTATTAAATGATGTTCCTCCTAAGAAAGTTTCAGTAAGGATAGATACTGTTTTTGAAGAAGGTTCTGTATCAGTCAGGCCAAAAATGTTTAACGTACGCTATCAAATTGAAGGAGAGCCATTTCGAATTAAGCAGATAAGGAATAAACCAGGAGATTAAAAATGTTTGAAAATCAATTAAGCCAATTGTTTAATGATATAGCAAATTATGTAAATCGTATTATTCCAGTAACTTGGAATGATTTATACTTTAATGTTGAGTTAAAGGAAGGGGAAATGAATGGAAACGGGAAATACAGTGTCTATTTGGATTGGAAATTTTGCAGATCAATCTCAATTAGATCATTATATGCAGATATGCTATGATGAGGATGGAGAGGCAGTTCCGTCTCAATTCTTAATAGAGAATGGCATTGATTTGGATGATATTGATGACGATTGGCTAGAAGCTCAGGTTGATGATAGGAATCACTCAAACCTCGAACAGATGTTGAAAGGTGCATCTTATGAACAGACTATTCTTCGAAATTTAAAAGAGGAAGGAATCAAAACGGTTATTCCTCCAAGCAACACCATCATTTTGCTATACAATTATGATTGTAGTGGCAATAAAATAGTAATAGAAAATATAAGATTTCTCGGAACTGTTAGATATAAGGAGACTTAGTCTCATTATTGCAAGATAATAGTATCAATTATATGGTATACTTCATTAATGGGAGCTCTTTATGAAGATACTTTAGAGGTGAAAAATGATATTTGAAGACGAATTTTCAGCTAAACAAACAGACATGATTCAGTTGGCATTAGAATATGCGGATAGGGTAGATTAAAAGGTTGATTCTGTGTACATATATGGTTCTAATGAGAAGAATTCATACAGTTTTAACATATTTTATATTTCTGAGAATAAAATTTTTACTATGCGTACATTACCAAGGAGAAACTTTGATGATTTAAACAATCTAATTTTCCATGTCTTAAAAATAGGAACCGATGACGTTAAAGAGTTAAAGAAAATTTGTGAGAAGTATGACCAGCCAATGCCTACGCAGATAAAATTGATTTATGATAATAAACAGAATAAAGTAAAGGGAAAGTATTCCTATGATTTATTCTATTCTAATTCAGATACACTAACCTCGGGCAATATTTTTGAACAATGGTACAATGAAGTAAAAGACGAGCAACTGTAGGAGAAGATGATGACCCAATTTGAAGATAAATTTATGGAAGTTCAGGTTAACATGATTTCATTGGCTATGGAATATGTCCAAAATCAGGCAGAAAAAGTATATATTTATTGCATCTCTGAAGAAGCGTTGCTTTCTTTTGATGTTTTTTATAAAATCAATGGAGTTTATGTCAAATTACACAAGGTTAACACTGTTTTGGATACTAAAGTAGATGATTCTGATAATATGATGTTTTCAGTATTACGATACGGTAATGAAGATATACAAAAATTGATTGATGTTTGCCAAGAATATAATCGTGAACATCCAACTGAAATGTGGCTTGTCTATGATGCACAGAAAAACAGCCTTGACAGTCGCTATAGCTATGAAAGACGTTATGACAAGGATGAAGAATTGCTTCCACGTCTAGAGTTTGAAAAATGGTTTGAGGAAGTAAAAGACGAGCAACTGTAGGAGAAGAAGATGACACAATTTGAAGATAAATTTATGGAAATCCAGATTGACATGATTTCACTAGCAATGGAATATGTCCATAATCAAGCAGAAAAAGTATATATCTATGCGATAGCGGACAGTTTGTATAGTTTTAATGTATTTTATAAGATTAAAGGAAATATTGTACACAAACACTTAGTAAATGATTTTTTACCTACAAAATCACACATTGATACCAGTTTACAATCTCTCTTGTTGAAAGAAGGTGTCAAGGATGTAAAATCAATGCTTGATGTTTGCCAAGAATATAATCGCGAGCATCCAACTGAAATGTGGTTGATTTATGATGCTCAGAAAAACAGTCTTGATAGTCGCTATAGCTATGAAGGGCGTTATGACAAGGATGAAGAGTTGCTTCCAAGTCTAGAGTTTGAAAAATGGTTTGAGGAAGTAAAAGACGAGCAACTGTAGGAGAAGAAGATGACACAATTTGAAGATAAATTTATGGAAATCCAGATTGACATGATTTCATTGGCTATGGAATATGTCCAAAATCAAGCAGATAAAATTTTTATTTATTGCGTTGCGGATGGTTTTTATAGGTTTGATGTGTTTTTTAAAACTAATAATCATTATCTAGATAGAGATGAGATTGAGGGTTACCTTCCTAATGAAATAGATAGTTCAGATGAAATTCAGTTTAGTCTATTAGGAATTGGGGCACAAGATATAGAAAGAATGGTTAAGCTGTGCAAAGAATATAATCGTGAACACCCAACTGAAATGTGGTTGATTTATGATGCCAAGAAAAACAGCCTTGACAGTCGCTACAGTTATGAAGGGCGTTATGACAAGGATGAGGAATTGCTTCCACGTCTAGAGTTTGAAAAATG